>NZ_JBFAQT010000003.1:0-72791 GCF_040678895.1 Kitasatospora sp. NPDC049258 | reverse complement strand
ATAGCCGGTCTTCTGCGCCACCACCTCCAGCAACGCCGCCGACACCTCACCCGGCCCCGCCACCGCACCAACCGACACAACCGGCGCCGCCTGCGGAGCCTGCGGAGTCACCGGCGCCTGTGCCACCGGAGCGGCGGGCAACGCGGCGGGGGCCGGCGCGGGGGCGACGGGCACGGCCACCGGCACGGCGGCGGGCGCGGGCAGCTCGGCCACCGGTGCGGCCGCGACCGGCACCGCCGCAGGGGCAGCGGCAGGCGCCGTACCGCCGGCGCCGAGCTCCAGCGCGGCCAGGTCGCGCAGGATCTCGTTGGCCCGCAGGTGGGTCCGGCCGATCGCCAGCCCGTGCTCCTTGACCGCCGTCACGCCGGCCAGCACGTCGTCGACCCGGCCCTGACCGGCCGCGTTCTCCAGCAGTCCGGCCAGCCGCTCAGCGCTCTGCAGCTGCCCGTTGAGGTAGTCGTCGTGCAGGGCGAGGTGATCGGCGATCAGCTCGGGCAGTCGGTCGGACGCCGGCGCGGAAGGGTGTTCGTGGTCCACGGATTCGCTCTCCAAGACGACGGGAACGGCGGGTACGGCGGGGACCGCCGGAGCGGGAGCGGGCACGGCCACGGACGCGGGCGGCGTCACCGGCGGCTCGACCGCCCTGGCCGGCTCCGCGAGCGGGGCGACCGGAGCCGCGGCGGGGACGGCCGCGGCCGCCCCGGGCAGCCGGGGCTCGGCGATCCGGTAGCCGTTCTCCAGCGCGTCCCGGTACGCCGCCTTCCGCGCGTCGGAGACGTAGTTGATGCCGTTGAGCAGCACCGTCATCCCCTTGCTCGGCGCGGCCTCGGCCGCCGGCGCCACATACCGGTCGGCCACCGACAACGGCACTCCGAGCACGGCGAGTTGGGCGACCGCGCGCTTCAGCGCCAGGTCCGCGTCGGCGCCCGGACCACCGTCCAGCCGGACGGCCCGGTGCGGCCGGTCGCCGAGGATCCGCCCCACCAGCTGGGTGAGGACGCCCTTCGGGCCGAACTCGACGAAGGTGCGGAAGCCCGCCGCGTACATCTGTTCCACCCGGTCGGCGAAGTGCACCGGGTTGATCAGCTGCTCGGCCAGCAGCGTGCCGTTGGCGGCCGGGTCGGCGCCGTACTCCCCACCGGGGGTGTTGGCGAACACCGGGCGCTGCGGCGCACGGACCTCGGCCTCGGCCACCGCGGCCCGGAAGGCCTCCACCGCGTGGGCCACGAACGGGGTGTGGAAGGCCGCCGAGACCGGCAGCCGGCTGATCCGCAGGCCGCTCCCGGCCGCCGAGGCGACCAGCCGTTCGACGGCCTCGGTCGCACCGCCGAGCACCACCTGATCCGCCGCGTTGCGGTTGCAGACCACCAACTCCGGATGTTGCGAGAGCAGTTCGGCGAGCTGCTGCTCGCTCGCGCCGACCGCCGCCATCGCCCCGGCGTCGAAGCCCGGGTCGGACGGCGGGGCCATCGCGGCGCCGCGCGCCCGGGCCAGCGCGAAGAAGGACTCGTCGGTCAGCGCACCGGCCGCCCAGAGCGCCGTCAACTCGCCGAAGCTGTGCCCGAGATGGCCGTCGGCGGTGAAGCCGAGGCCGGTCAGGTAGCGGTACTGGCCGACCGAGAGCGCGCCGATCGCGGGCTGGGCGTATTCGGTGCGCCGCAGCGACTCCTCCTGCGCCCGGCGGGTCGCGTCGTCGAAGGCCGGGGCCGGGAAGGCGATCCGGGACAGCGGCTCGGCGCCCGTGAACTGCCGGTTGGCCTGGTCGAACGCGGCCCGCAGCGGCGGCAGCGCCAGCACCGCCCGGTGCCCCGGGTTGACGTACTGGCTGCCCTGGCCGGCGAACAGCGCGCCGACCTTGCCCAGTTCGGCCTCCTGCCGGCGGTACCAGACGCCCTTCGGGTGCGCCCACTCGCCCGCCTCCGGCTTGGCCCGCAGCTCCTGGACGGCGAGTGCTCGCAGCTCGACCAGCTCCGCCCGGTCCGCGGCCACCAGCGCGAGCCGCGCGTGGCCGGCCGGCACGGGGCCCTCGACCCCCGCGCCGCCCTCGGCGACCAGCGCGGTCAGCGCGGCGGTGTCGGGCGCGTGCCAGAGGTGGACCCGGGCGACCGGGAACATCACCTTCAGGTCCTCGCCCTCACCGTGCTCCTGGAGCACGAAGTGGAAGTTGGTGCCGCCGAAGCCGAACGAGGAGATCGCGGCCCGCCGTTCGGCCCGCTGCGGATCCTTGATCCACGGACGGCTCTCGGTGTTGACGTAGAACGGGCCGGCCGCGAAGTCGATCGCCGGGTTGGGCTCGTCCACGTTGATGGTGGGCGGCAGCACCTTGTGGTGCAGGGCCAGCGCCAGCTTGATCATGCCGGCCGCGCCGGCCGCCGCCTTGGTGTGCCCGATCTGCGACTTCACGCTGCCCACGGCCGCGTACTGCCGCTGCTCGGTGGACTCCGAGACCACCGCCGCGAGCGCGGACAGTTCGGTCGCGTCCCCGACCGCCGTGCCGGTCCCGTGCGCCTCGAACAGCTCCACCGTGTCCGGCGTGCAGCGGGCGTCCTCGTACGCGCGCCGCAGGGCGACCATCTGGCCCTCCTTGCGCGGGGCGTAGATGGACTTGAACCGTCCGTCGCTGGAGGAGCCGATGCCGCGGATCACGGCGTAGATCTCGTTGCCGTCCCGCTCCGCGTCGGCCAGCCGGCGCAGCGCCAGCATGCCGATGCCCTCGCCGATCAGCGTGCCGTCCGCGTCCTTGTCGAACGGGCGGATCCGGCCCACCTTGGAGAAGGCCGGGGTCTTGCTGAAGCACAGGTACATGAAGATGGTGTTCTCGGCGTCGCAGCCACCGGCCAGCATGGTGTCGGCCCGGCCCTCCAGCAGTTCGCTGACCGCCGCCTTGGTCGCCGCCAGCGAGCTGGCGCAGGCCGCGTCGATGGTCATGTTGGTGCCGCCGAGGTCCAGCCGGTTGGCGATCCGGCCGGCCACCACGTTGCCGAGCATGCCGGGAAAGGAGTTCTCCTCCCAGGGCGCGAAGGCCAGCTTGAACTTCTCGGCGATCTCCTCGGCGTCCCGCTCGGTCAGTCCGCAGCTGCGCACCACCTCCTTGAGCACCGGGGTCTGCAGGCGCGCGGAGAGCGGCTGGGTGAGCTGGTTGGCGCCGGTGATGCCGAGGATCACGCCGGTGCGCTCGGGCCGGTACCAGGGCTGCTCGGCGCCGGCGTCCTTGAGGACGTCGCGGGCGACCACCAGGCTGAGCAGCTGGAGGACGTCGGTGACCTCCAGGGTGGTCGGCGGCAGGCCGAACTCCATCGGGTTGAAGGCGACGGAGGGGATGAAGCCGCCGCGCCGGGAGTAGGTCTTGTCCGGCGCGGACGGGTCCGGGTCGTAGTGCTCGGCGATGTCCCAGTGGGTGCTCGGCACGTCCTGGATGCAGTCGGCGGCGGCCACCACGTTGCCCCAGAACTCTCTCAGATCTCGGGAGTTGGGGTAGAGCGCGGACAGGCCCACGATGGCCACGGGCTCATCGGCGAGCCGGCGGCCGAAGTCGTCGTCGGAGCTGGTGAGGATGGGCTGCGAGGTGTTCACGGCAGGGCTCTCTTGGTCTCGGAGGGCCGGCCCCCGGTGCCGCCGCGTGCGGCCGGCGGCCCGGGGTCCGTGCGGAGGACGGGGCCTGCGTCAGACCTTCTCTGCGCCGGTCCCCGCAGGGACCGGGGTGGGTCGGACCAGGCGCGCGATCAGCTCGGCGGCGTCCGGTCGGGTGAGCATCGTGTAGTGGTCGCCCGGGCTCCGGTGGACCTCCAGGCCGTGCGGCGCCAGCGGCCCCCAGCCGAGCGTCGGGTCGTCCGGGATCAGGCTCCGCTCGGCCGTCACCAGCACCAGCGGCAGCCCGGCCGGCACCGGCCGGTAGGGCGCGGTCAGCCGGTTGTTGCGCAACAGGCCGTCGACGTAGGTGTCGTACAGCTTCCGCAGCCCGGGCAGCGGGGTGTCGGGGGCCAGCGCGCCGCTCGCGACCGCCGCTTCGAGCACCAGCAGCAGCCCGTCGTCGACGCCGCGGCCGGCCGTGGCGCCCGGCTCGATCCGCACCGGACGGCCCCGCTTGGCGCCCAGGTACATCGCGAACCAGCCGAGCAGCAGCTCCGGTTCGAGCGCCTCGTCGGGCTGCTGGTACTCCCCGGTCGGCGCGATGCTGTCGAGCAGCACCAGCCGGTCCGGCCGATCCGCCGGCGGCTGCTGCTGCACCATGGCCTGCGCCACCACCCCGCCGAAGGACCAGCCCGCCAGCGCGTACGGCCCGCCGTCGTACGCGCTGTCGAACTCCTCCAGCAGCCGGGCGGCCAGCGCCTCGACCGTGGTCTCGGCCCGGCCCCCGGTGAGCGCCGCCTCCCAGTAGTCCGGCAGGGCGGACAGGTCGAGCACGGTGAGCCCGGTCCCGTCCGGCAGCGCCTCGGCCAGGGTGGCGTGCACCCCGGCGGCGAGGGCTCCCGGGTGGACCAGGTAGACCGTGTCCCGGCCCGCCGAGGCCTGTCTCAACCGGCTTACCGGAAGCGGGACTTGGCTAGGCCGACGCGACATGCTGCACCCCGGCGCGGGTGGCCGACTCCTCGGCGATGTGCGCGGCCAGCTCCTTGATGCTCGGGTGGTACCAGAGCGCCGTGGTGCCGAGCTCGAAGCCGAGCCAGCTCTCCATCTCTCCGGCCAGGATCAGCGCCTCGGTCGAGTCCAGTTCGAGTTCGTCGAAATACTGTTCCGGCGACACCGCGGACGGCTCCACCCCGAGCCGGTGCGCGATCTTCTCGATCAGCCAGTTCTGCGCGTCAACTGCTTTAATCAGAGCCATGGTTGCTCCTCCAGGGATGCGTCGACCCGGGCGGGGCCGTCGGGGATGTCTCTGAGAACACCTGTCAGCAGCAGGCGCGCGCTGCTAGGGTCCCGGGGGAGCCGTCACGGCCGCGGCGCACGAACGGTGCGGGCGCGTACGGGCATGGCTCGGCCGGGGTCTCAGAGATTCGTAGGTCAACAGTCAACATCTGCCATTGGCGCGGTGGTTGCAGCACCGCCCCTGGCGCGGTGGTTGCAGCACCGCACGCCCCTCGCTCCGCGGCAGCACCTACGGAACGACGGACCGCCTCGACCTGCCCGGCCGGCGGGGTTACGAGCGACGGCGTCCGGCGCGGGGCACCGGACGCACATCACTACGGGGCAGGACCGTACGCGAGTTCAGGTTGAGCGTGCAACCAACCGATCGTGTTTGAACGGTCCGCGAGCCGGCTGGCGCACCGATCGCCCCTGCCCGCATCCGGGTTGACGATGTGCGGCGAAACCGGCGTCGACCTGCGGTGATCCCGGTGCGGCTCGGCGGCGGCGATCGGACGCGGAACAAGCTTCGAACGTCTGGTGCACACCGGGCGCACTTCGGGGGGCGCAATGCGCCGGGGCGCACGCCGGGATGTCTACGCGCGTGAACAGGCCCATGTGAACTCGGAGTTAATGCTCGGACCCTCGCTTGCCGCTTCGCTCGGACGGTGGATATGGTCACCTCAGCTATCCGTTGACCTGCCCGGCAACACCCACCCTGCACCGCCGGCCCATGACCACGGAACGAGGACTGCCATGTCCGCGGCCCACCGGACTCCAACCGGTGGCCGAGCGACCCCGGCCCCCGGGACCGCCCGACCGAACAGCACGGCTCCGTCGAACAGCACCACCCGGACCGACCTCACCACCCGGACCGGTAGCACCACCCGATCCGTGCGCCCCACTCGATGCGAGCGCTCCGCCCGACCGGTCCGGCCGGGCGGAGCGCACCGCTCAGCCCAGCTGGACCACGGCGCGGGACATCCCGAGCACCTTCTGGCCCTCGAAGGTGGCCAGCAGATCCACCCGCACCCGGCGGTCCTCCAGCAGCGCGGCGACCTTCCCGGACACCTCGATGACCGAGCCCGCCTCGTCGTTCGGCACCGGCACCGGCCGGGTGAACCGCACGCCGTAGTCGACCACCGCCGCCGGGTCACCGATCCAGTCGGTCACCACCCGCACCGCCTCGGCCATGGTGAACATGCCGTGCGCGATGACGTCGGGCAGCCCGACCTCGCGGGCGAACCTCTCGTTCCAGTGGATCGGGTTGAAGTCGCCCGACGCCCCCGCGTAGCGCACCAGCGTGGCGCGCGTCACCTGGAAGGACTGCGCCGGCAGCTGCGTGCCGACCTCGACCTCGTCGAAATTGATCGCCATCGCGCTACTTCCCCTCCTCGTCGGCCGCCCGGGCCACCAGGGACATGACGGACGTCACCACGTGCTCGCCCGACTCGTCGTGCACCTCGCCACGCACGGTCAGCACGTCGTTGCCGGCCAGCGACTTGATCGCGTCGATCGACACCGTCACCGACAGCCGGTCACCGGCCCGCACCGGGCGGGTGTAGCTGAACTTCTGGTCCCCGTGCACCACCCGGCTGTAGTCCAGACCCAGCTCCGGGTCGCTCACCACCTGGCCGGCCGCACCGTACGTGATGACGAACGGGAAGGTCGGCGGCGCGATCACATCCGGGTGGCCGAAGGCCTTGGCCGCCTCCGGGTCGGTGTACGCGGGGTTCGCGTCGCCGATCGCCTCGGCGAACTCACGGATCTTCTCCCGGCCGACCTCGTAGGGCGCGGTGGGCGGATACGTCCGCCCGATGAAGGAGGGATCGAGCGGCATGAGCTACTCCTCTGAATGTGTCGTTACACAGAAACGACTCCAGGCCGCGCCCCTTACGGGGTGCGGCCTGGAGTCAGTGCAAAGTCAGCGGGTCTCGCGGTGCGCGGTGTGCGAGTTGCAACGCGGGCAGTGCTTCTTCATCTCAAGACGGTCCGGGTCGTTACGCCGGTTCTTCTTGGTGATGTAGTTCCGCTCCTTGCACTCCACGCAGGCCAGCGTGATCTTCGGGCGGACGTCAGTGGCAGCCACGGGAGTGCCTTCCTGGGACAACGAATAAGAACACGACAAGAGTAGCCGATCGGGAGAGTACCCCCCGATCGACTACGCGGAGTAGCGGTGACCGGACTTGAACCGGTGACACAGCGATTATGAGCCGCTTGCTCTACCAACTGAGCTACACCGCTTTGGTGATCGAACCCACCGCCGAAGCGCCGGACCTTCTCACCAGAGCCCCCATGCGGAATCGAACCGCAGACCTTCTCCTTACCATGGAGACGCTCTACCGACTGAGCTATAGGGGCGAACGAGGAAGAGATTACACGGTTCCCGGCCAGAGGTGAAATCCGTATCCGGGGCGGATCACCGCAGGTCGGCGCAGCCGTACTGACGATCCCTCGGGCCACACACGTTCGAGGAGGTCACGCCACCGGTGGCCGTCCCCGATACGACTTATGCCGCCGGCCGCCCCCGCCTCCGAGCCTCCCGCCTCCCGGCGGCCTAGGCTCGACCGGCAGTGATCATGCGGTTCCCGGGGCGCCCAGCGCCGCAGAGCACCCCGGGGTCGAGCGCCCGGGGGCCGAGTGCCCCGGAGAGTGAGGAGCCGGCCGATGAGCGCGGACAGCGCACCAGCCGAGGGGCCGCACCCCGGCCCGGCCGCCAACCCGCTCGGCCACGGCCCCGTCCTGCTGCTCACCAACGCCCGGCTGGTCGACGGCCGGGTGGTCGACGTCCGGATCAGCGGTGACCGCATCCAGGCCGTCGGCACCGCCGGCAGCCTCGGCCCCCTGCCGGCGGTGCCCGGCCGCCCCGCCGTCACCACCGGCGCGCGGATCGACCTCGGGGGCTACCTGCTGCTCCCGGCCCCGGCCGAGCCGCACGGCCACTACGACTCCGCCTTCACCGCCGCCCTGCCCACCGCCCCCGCGGCGGACCCTGCCGACCTGGTCCGCCGGGTCACCGAGGCCGCCCTCACCGCACTCGGGTACGGCGCCACCGCCCAGCGCACCCACGTCCGGATCGGCGACGTGCACGGCCTCGGCCGGCTGGAGGCGGTGCTGGTCGCCCGGCAGGCCCTGCGCGGGCTGGCGGACCTGCAGACCGTGGCGATGCCCCGGCTGCTCACCGGACGGGCGGGCGCCGACGGGCGGGCCCAGCTGCGCGAAGCGCTCAAGCTCGGCGCCACCGCGGCCGGCGGCTGCCCCGAACTCGACCCGGACCCGGTCGGCTACGCGCAGACCCTGCTGGAGGCGGCCCGCGAGGCGGACTGCCCGGTCGACCTGCACACCACCGGCCGGGACCTCGCCCAACTGGCCCGGATCACCGCCGTCCTGGCGCCGCTGCGCCCCCGGGTCACGCTCGGCCCGTGCAGCGCCCTGCCGGCGAACGGCGCCCTGCTGCTCGGCTCCGCCGGAGTACGGATGGTCTGCCTGCCGCAGAACGGCGGCTGCACCGGTCTCGAAGGCCCGCCCACCGGCCTGCGCCCCTCCCTCCCAAGGGAGTTGACCGACGCTCGGGTGCCGCTCGCGGCCGGCAGCGGGGGCTTGCGCGACCTCGCCAACCCGGTCGGCCGAGCCGACCCGCTGGAAGCCGCCTTCCTCCTGGCCGCCACCGGCACGCTCAGCCCCGAGGCCGCCTACGACGCGGTCAGCGGCCAGGCCCGCCTCACCCTCGGCCTCCCGGCCGTCCGGGTCGACGCCGGCTTCCCCGCCGAACTCCTGGCCGTCCGCGGCGACAGCCTCCGCGGCGCCCTCGCCGGCGGCCACAGCCGCCTGGTCGTCCACAGCGGCCGCGTGGTCAGCCGCACCAGCGCCGTCCGCGAGTTCGCGGACACCGTCGCCCTCGCCCTCCCCCGCCAGACCAACCAGACCTGACCCCTTCCGACACACTTCCGCCTGTCCGGCGCACTGTCGGTACGGCCGGGCAGTCTGTCTCCATGCGTGCTCCAAGAGTCCAATGCCCGAACTGCGGACGGCCAGTGGCGCTCATGCCGACTCGCCGCGTCGGTTACGGCACCGTCCATGACCACAAGCGGGACAAGCGTTCACTGAGCCTGTGCGAACCGGCGCGCCGACGCAGGCCGAGCGCAGTCCCATCGCAGGTTCAGACCGGTGCGCGTGGTGAAGTTCACGCGCCCGTAGAGCATGATGCGCGGCTGCGGATTGTTCTTGAATCGCCGGTCGGGACCGCCTTTGACATTCACATACTGCCAGGTCGTACCGACTTTCCGGCTGTCACGCGGTACCGGTCCACTTTCATGGAATCGCAGGTCGTTCACGACGGTGAGGAATTCGCGGTAGGGCACATCCGCGAAGCCGCAGCGGTACTTCAGAAGCACTCGACCGGGCAGCAGGTACAGCGTGTGGGCTCCACAGCGAAAGGTCGGGACCGCGATATTGGCAACGAGCTCTCGTGGGCCGCTCATGCTCACAGTGGCGGGCGACCGACGATGGCGGAGGCACCGCTGTTCATCTTGTGCTGCGCCGTGGTCACCACTGCACCCGATCCCGTGTGACGATCCGGTTCCGGTGCGATCGGCGCACCTCGTCCGCCGCATCGATGAGCCGGGCGAACCGCTCTCCGGGCTGGTTCTCGAAGTCGTAAAAGGCGACGCCCCGTTGAGCCGCCAGGTCGCGCCGGCGGAGCCATCGGCAGGGGCCCTGGAGTAGCCGGCCGGCCGGGAGGCGGAGGTGGCCCGGCAGGAAACGCCACGAGTTCCGACCCGGACGTAGTTGCCTCGCGGGCCGGTTCCGGTACGAAACCCTGGAATGCCCGCCGAAACGCCGATGCCGGACGGGGAGAGGTTGAAGCGGAAGGGGCCGGCTCTGAGGCTGCTGCGAAGATGGAGACCCATCCGGGAAGCTGTCAGCTGGGCGCGACACCACGGGTTTCGTTATATCCAATCGTGTCCCGAATGCCGGCAGCACCCGCCGCTAACGGAATGGGCCTGCCCGACGTGGCAAAGAGTGCCATCGCCGTGGACGCAGCGTGGATCTCGACATTCGTCGGCCCGAATTCCAGGTCGACGTCGTCCGGTCTCCGCCCCGCTGGCATACAACCCAGCGCGCCTTGCCGGTCTCGCTCCCCGGTCGAACCGGAGCACCAGTGTCTCCACGGGTGCCAGACCTCTGCGCGTAGCTTCGCAGTGTCGTGCGGACCTCTCGAACGCAACGAAAACGGCCCCGAACCGCGTTTCCGCAGTTCAGGGCCGTTCCGTTATCCGGTGGCTGGTGCAGGGTTCGAACCTGCGTAGCTTGCGCGACAGATTTACAGACCGCCACCAAGTGAACCTCCCCCACGTCTCCGACCTGCGATGGAGCTTGCTGGCTCGATCTTCGGCCGAATCCTGGTCCGCCACTGGTCCGGATCATGTCCCCTAGCCCGTACGGTAACTCTTACCGCAGCGCAGCCACTCTGGGCTCCGGGATTCGCATCGGGCAGACTGTTCGCCCATGCCGCCTCTGCCGTTTGAACCCCGCTACAACGCCGGTCGGTTGACAACCCGACCCTGCGCCCACGCCGTACGAGGCATGAAACCTTGCAACGTTGCTCTGAACAGCGCCGGTGTTTGCCTCTACCACGGCGGAGAGGAAGACCGGCAAGCTGACCTCGTCGCGGCAGAGCAGGAAGCCAAAGCCGCCGCTGAGACACGCAACGCCGAGGTGGAGGCCCTCGCTGCAGGGGAGAAGGCCTCCGCTGAACGGCGCCAACGTCGCATCAGGGCGCTCGCGTGCCTTCTCCTCTTGCCGCTCGGTTGGTTCGGATGGCAGTTCGTCGCCGGCCAGCAGCACGACACGGGCTGCGCCAGTGTTCGGGAAGAAGCACGACTGGCGACACAGAAGTGGAGAGCAGTCGGGATCCCGTTGACCCAGTGGGTGGGCGACTCCACAAGCGGCGCGTTCCCCGCTACTGAACAGGGCATCAAGGACGCCTACGCCCGCAGGCGGCAACTCGCCGTGGAATCGTCATCCCTTATCCTGTCGCATGAGGGATGTTTCGAAGCCTCAGCGGTCTCCGAAGCCCGCACGGCCCGAGACTCTCCGCCCGATGTGGCCTGGGTGTCAATGCCGGGGCCACCCCGGTGTGCTGACGGTTGGATATCGCCTTCGATTGGCAGACAGGGCGCGTGCTCGCACCACGGTGGTGTCGTGTATGACAGCCAGTACGCGGTGCTTCACTTCGCCTCGGCCAGCCGATAGGGGCCCGCTCCTATGTGTCCGGGTGCGGATGAACGAAGCCGCCAGGAGACCTTTGGGACCTGTGAGACAGTCCGGAGGAGGAGCGCCCCATCCATCACCGGCGCACTCGCCAGTCTCAAGTGGGTTGGCGATGCTGTAGGCAGTGACATGGTCCGCGCCTCGATGCGAACTACTGTCGGGAGGGTCGCCAACGGTCCCTGCCCTGCTCCGGCAGCCTCTCCCATCCACTAGCGGTCACTCAGGATCGCTTAAGTTGCTGTACCTCGCTGCTGCACAGCACCTGCGGGCGCAGATGTGGCCAACACCACCACGAGGGCCATCTGAAGGCATATGGCTCCCGCGAGGAAGCAACCACCCCTGGCTGGCCGCACACGGCACCGTCCGCCTTCGCCGACCTCGGTCTTGACCCTCAGCTCGTCGCCCCATTGCCTGACCGAGCAGATGGCGCTGCCCCATACCCCCGATCGGGCTTCGTGCTTGAAGTCTTCCCATGCCGCGCCCGGCCCTCGCGTCGATCGGCCGCAACCGGCCCGCTGCCCCACCGATCCCTTGCGCCGCAGCCCACCTTGGCATACAATCCTCGCCGCTGCATCCACCCGTGCGATAGCATGTCTTCCTGCATATCGAAGAGGCTGGAAGAAGAAGAGTGGACGATCTCGCCCGTGGTCGTGTCCGTGCGACACAGGACACCCTCCGGATGCCCGAGATCCAGAGAGTCCTGACGCCCAAGCGCCCTGCCGTTGAGACGGCCGGCCTGGCTGACGTATTTCCATATTATGCCGGCTTCTCATTCGACTGGGCTCGCGACCTCCTCGCTAAGGATCAGGCGAACGCCGCCTCCCCAATTACAGTCCTTGACCCTTGGAATGGAAGCGGAACCACAACCCTTGCGGCGCAAAGCCTAGGGTTTCGATCGGTCGGAATTGACCGAAACCCCATTGCGAATGTCGTGGCAAGATTGCGATGCGGAATAAAGCCGAGCGAAGGCACCGAGAAAGCTCCACCAGTGGACTTTCGCACATCTTCTGGAGAGGACCCCCTCCACGCATGGTTTACGGATAGGTCCACTTCCCGCATTAGGCAATGGGCAGAAGTTGCCAGCGATGGGAACGGGGCTTTTAGCCCGCCCTACATTGTTTCCCTCTTCAGGGTTGTACGGTCGCTGACCAAGAAGTTTGAGGGAAGCAATCCCACATGGGTGAAGCGGGCCAAAGATTCGGATGATCTCATCGACTTCAACCCCGACTACCTCGATGAGCTAATTCAGGCCGAGCATGGCGTCCTGATGGATAGGATTAGGACTTGGTCCGCCCAGACGACAGACAGTCTCCTCATAACGGCTTCCGCCACGCGCCTCCCAATTGCCAATTCGACGGCAGATGTGGTTTTGACATCGCCGCCCTATCTGACTCGAATTGACTATGCAGTGGCCTACGCCCGAGAACTCGCGGTTATGGGTATCGATATTGCGAGGGACAGGACCCTCCGCTCCGAGCTCATGGGAACGACACTAATTCGCAAGGACGCCGATTTCTCCAGCTCCAGCGTCGGGCCTATTTCGCAAATGCTCCTGTCGCGCGTGCAGGGCCACAGGAGCAAAGCCTCCTCGGGATACTATCTGAAGCAGGCTCAGCAGTATCTCTCCGACTTGAGTGCTGGCCTAGAAGAGATCAATCGCGTCTCTAAGCAAGGTGCGTCAATTCACCTCGTCGTGCAGGATTCCTACTACAAGGATATCCCCGTCCCCCTTGCCGATATTTGCATAGAGGAGGGCGCCCGCCGAGGGTGGTCACTCGAAGCCTGCGATAGGTTTCCCGTCCGGAGGTCCCTCACCACCCTTAACACATCCGCCCGGGCATACAAGAAGAGCGACGTAGCGGAGTCAGTAATTTCCTTCAGGAAGGATTGAACGTGGCCGAGGCCGCCAGTTCGCCGGACGAGTTGATTCAGGCCGTAGATCAAAAGATCACAGCCGTCCGAACGCAGAGTATTGACTTCTCGTTCAACGAGCTAGCGGACATGTATGAATCTGAAGAGCTAATCATTGATCCCGAATTCCAGCGCATGTTTCGCTGGACTGAAGGCGCGCAAGCTCGATTCATTGAGTCACTTCTTCTGGAACTCCCGGTCCCCCCGATCTTCCTGATCGAGCGAGATGACCGGGTTTACGAGCTCATCGACGGGCTCCAGAGAATCTCCTCTTTTCTGCATTTCAGAGGCGAGCTAGAGGTTGACGGCGAGAAGCTTCCTCCACTGGTGCTATCCGATTGCGATATCGTGCCCGAGCTGAATGGCAGGACACATGCAAACCTGCCGCGCGCGCTTGGCATCAAGCTGAAGCGGAGCTACATTCGCGCAGAAATCCTGCGCAAGGAGAGCGACCCTCGCCTTCGGTACTACATGTTCAAAAGGCTCAATACCGGTGGAGAAGAGCTCTCCAAGCAGGAAGTCAGGAACGCGACGATTCGCCTCCTGTCAAATGACTTCAACCAATACATTATCGAGCTCTCGCGAAACAGCGACTTCATGTTCTGCTCCGAGACCCTGACGGAGAACGCGCGGCGCGAGAAGTTCGACCAGGAGCTGGTTCTCAGGTTCTTTGCATTCAAGAATGCCGGCTCAACGTATAGGCACGACATCGCCGACTTCCTGACCGACTACATGGAGGACATTTCAGACCCGTCCTCGACCAGTCAATTTGATTACGCGCACGAGCGGCACATCTTCGAGAAAACCTTCAAGGTGATCCGCGGAATTGGCGAAACGATAGACATCGGCCCGCGAGTAATGGGCACAGTCTCCCGGACGGGCGACCCTCGCTGGCAGTTCTCTGTATATCACTACGAGGGAATTGTCCTCGGGATCCAGAAGGTCATTGACCGGCTCGACCCAGCAGACCCATTTCAGATGGAACGCGTTGCCGCTGTGGTGAAGACCGGAAAATCCGATCCAGACTTCCTTCGCGCCACCGGCGGCGGCAAGAACGACCGCAACTCGCTGCGAGCGCGCATCTCCTACTTCGCCGATCGGTTCTCGGGAGCACTCGATTGAACCTTTCCGAGATGCGAGCCGAGCTCGAGGAGGACATGGCTTGGCGCTTGGATGAGATTCGCCATCTCGGGAACCGCCTATTGCTGGAGCATGACCCTGAGGACTGGCCCGTCTTTTCCCTGAGGGCTATTCTCGTTATGCAATACGCCCATCTCGAAGGGTTCACCAGGAACGCCCTTTCCCTCTATGTTGCCGCCATCAATGCAAAGTGCCTACCAGCAGAGGATTTGCAGCCCGAGCTATTGGCGGCCGCCCTGTCTGTGGAATTCGACAACCTGCGCAAATCCTCGAGCAGGGAGGGACTGGAAGACGAGGGGAGATTGACCACTCGAGCCCGCCATCAAACTGCCTTCGTCCAGCGAATCCAGGAACTTAGCAAAGGGTCTCTTTCAATCGTTGCCGAGGTTGCGGTATCGATGGAGATGAACCTAGGATCTGACGTCCTGAAGCGCTCATTAGTCGCCCTCGGAATTCCCGTGACCCGAGTCACAAGAGATCAATACACTTCTATCGACTTTGTCAAGCGAGTGCGGAACGATATCGCACACGGCAGCCGCAAGGAAAATATCCCCAAAGGCATGTTTGACGCACACTTGAAAAAGTGTGAAACGTTCATGGGTGATCTTGCGAGAGTTCTAACACAGGCAGTCGCTGAGGAGTGGTACCGAATCGCTCGACCAAGTATTCCTGAGATGCGTGGAGCCTCGGCCCCAGAAGCTTCTTCGGGAATCGAAGTCGACGGCTAGCCCACAGAGGGCGGCGGAGCGGTTTTGGCCGGTGTCCTGTCCGGGCTGGGGTCGAGCATGATCAGGGGGCCGCAAGCTGCTGTGGCTCGGTCAGGGCTCTTTGGGCCTGACCGCAATTTGGCCGAGTGGCCCCCGTTCTTGCTCGACGCGGGTCCCAGTCCAGGCAGGTGGGTAAGACCGCAGAGGCGCCCGCCCCGGCCCCGACGGGCCTGGTTCTGAGCCCTGCCTTCTGCTCCGTCGTCCGCCCGTGCGGAGTGGAAGTTGGACCTTGCCCCGGCCGTAGCTCTTCGCCCCGGCGAAGCCCCAGCCGGGCGAAGACAGGAGGCGGGGCGCGCGCCGCAGGACGGCCGGCGCCGCCCCGCAGGCGCCGCACCCCGAAAATTGTGAGGCTACGTCGTGCCTTCCCCGTACGCTCCGCCCGCCGAGCGGAGCGAGGCGCCTTGAACCCGTAGGGAAAGCTTCTACTCCCGCGCGTTGGCCCGGTCCGCTAGCTCCAGCAGCTCAGGCGGAGCGCCCCGGCCAGCCACGAGGGCTAGTTCTCGAATCGTCGCCCTAGCGGCTACGTGCGTTCGAAGTGTCTCCGGCGCCAGCTCTTCAGCCCGAAGCAGGCAGTCCAGAGCCTCACCTGCATGGCGGCGCTGGGCGTGAGCGCGTCCCAGGTCCATCAACAGCCGGGCTCGCCGTTCCGGCGAAAGGCTGCTCGCATCGATGCTCTGCCCAATGTCGAGCGCCTCTCCGGCATCGCCCAAGTCCACCGCCGTCGAAACAGCTTGGATCTCGACATTCGTCGGCCCGAACTCCAGGTTAAAGTCATTCCGGTCTTCGCCCAGCTGAGCGGCAACGCGGCGCGCGTTGCGAAGCTGTTCGCGAGCCTCCTCTCGCTGGCTAGCTCGAGCCGCAACCAACGCCAGCACAAGATGCAGGGAACCGAGCACTGACAATGCTTCAGGATCCGGGGTGTCCACCGAGGTATGCCTCTTGAGCACCGCGACCGCACTGCTTGCAGCATGCTCCGCTTGGTCAAGATGCTTGAGTCGGACGAACGCCTGCGCCAGCCGGAAAATGCCTGCGAAGACGTGAAGGGGCCGCGCTGAGTGCTCTGCCGCCCGGATTGCACGATCGGCCGCGACCCACGCCGCGTCCGCCTCGTCCTGCCGCACGAAGGCCGCCGCCAGAGCCTGGTAGCTCTGGCTTAGCAGCTCGTACATCTCCGGCCGGTCCTTGGGCGCGGCCGTACGCACTGCGCGCTCCAGCCGCGGCACGACCCGCCCGAGCGCCGTGCTCAGCTCGGAGAACCGTGCCGCGTGGGTCAGGTCCCACACCTCGGCCACCGCCACGCTGAGCTCGGCCAGGGTTGGCTGCTCGCTGGCAGCGACCGGACCCAGCAGCACTCCGAGCGCCGGGTGGCCCGAGATCAGTAGGCGGGCCTCGTCGAGGTCGTTCGGCTGCTCCTCCACGGACGGCGGCACCGGTGCGGTCTGGGGGGCGTCCGGCCGGAGCACCTGCACGGAGACGCCCAGCCCGTCGGCCAGCAGCTGCAGCACGTCCAGCCGCACGACAGGCTGAACCCCTCGCTCAACCTGCGACACCCAGCTGGCCGTCCGGTTGATCGCTGCGGCGAGTTCATCCTGCTTGAGACCGCGCTCCTTCCGAAGCTGTGCGACCCGAGCCCCGAAGACCCGGCGGTCTTCCGGTGTCATCGCGCTTCGCCGGCCTGAGCCGGGCGCTTGCCTGCGGCCTCATCCAGGAACGTGACCTCGAAGGACTCCAGGTACTGGCCGCGCTCGGCCAGGAAGTGCTTCACGTGGGGTTGTTCCTCGTGGAGGTCGAAGGCGGCCCGGTCCGCGTACAGCTCGTAGAACACGCGCACGCGCGGCTCGTCCGGCACGCGGTGGTTGACGTAGACCAGAGTGCCCGGCTCGTACGCCTTGATGCCTTCAAGCGCCGCTGCCGCGAGGTCGTCAAACGCTCGCGCCGCGCTCTCGTCGCGGGCGGTGAAACGCACTACGAGCGCAAAACCCATGGTCACAGCTCCCCTGTCAGGTTGGAGCACCAGTCTTCCACGGTCGCTGAATCTCTGCGAGTAGCAGATTCTCTTGACTCGCAGATTCTCTGCGAGTAGCTTCGCAGTGTCACACCGAGTGAGACAGGGGTGACACAGAGGGGCCTTCTTTGGGCTGCTCTGAGCTGCGCGAATGCGCCCGGAAGTCGGCTCCTGCGGGGGCGGGCCAGGGAAGCGCTCGTTCTCTGACAACGCTGCCGTCCCACGGCCCTCGGAAGGGGCCGCGCGGTGGCGGGCCTGGCGGTCACGTCCGGCCCCATCGAGCTACTGATCACACGCGGCCGGCCCTCTCGGGATTCGGCCGCGGTCCTCGACCACGGGCTGTTTGGGCCGGTGGTCCCTTCTGCCCGAAGTGCGGGGCGGCTTCCTGACCTTGGCCGGGAGAGAAGCCGCCCCGCCGGGCCCTCAACCTAGGAGAAGGACCCGTGAGACTGATTGTTGCAGGCCAGGAAGCCGCCACGGCTTCCGAGTTCGCCGAGCTGGCCCTCGGCATCGACGTGGAGCTGTTCGCCGGCCCCGCCGTCGAGTCGGACACCGACAAGGTGGTCCGGCTCGCGGTGGCCCGGGACGTGCTCCGCGACCTGGCCCCCGAGCCCGCCCGCTACGCCCGCGCCCTGCTGAACACCGCCGAGCGCCGCCGCGCCCAGGTGTGGAAGGCGGCCGCGTGATGACCCGCTTCGTGCGCCGCGGCCTGCGCGGCACCAACCGACCCCACCTGACCGCCTCCCCTGCCGGGGACGCGGTGTTCACCCCGCCGGAGGCGGCCGGATCCCTGCCGGGCGCCGCCTGCACCGGCGTCGACCCGGACCTGTTCTTCCCCGAGGACGACGCCGACGACTACGGCTTCTGCGTCCTGCGAGCCAAGGACATCTGCGCCGGCTGCCCGGTCCGCGAGATGTGCCTGGCCCTGGCCATGGAGCGCGGCGAGAAGCACGGCATCTTCGGCGGCCTCACCCCCTACCAGCGCCGCCTCCTGGCAGACCGGCAGCGGAAGCAGGCGGCCTGATGACCACCACCGCGACCGCGGACACCGTGCAGGCCGACGAGGCCCTGCGCCGGGTCCGCGAGAACGCCGCCCGTCTGGCGGAGCGGGTCGAGCGGCACGCCGCCGACCTCGACGCCTGCCACCGCGCCGAGCGCGCCGCCACCCCGATGCCCGCCCGGATCGGGGGTGCGCGGTGAAGCCCCGCCGGATGGACGTCCTGGCCTGGCTGGCCATGGGCGCCGCCGTCACCGTCTCCGCCCACGGCGAATGGGCCTTGGCCGTCCAGTCCGGGTTCCACCCCGTCGTGGCCGCCGGCCTCCCGCTGGCGCTCGACACCTACGCCCTGCGCGCCCTGCGGGCCGGACGCGAGGTGTTCCCGCCGGTGCTCGGGATGATCGCCACCAACGCCGCCGCGCACCTGCTCGCCGCCGGAATCCTGCACCCCGGCTGGCAGCTCATCGCGCTCGTCTCCGCAATCGCCCCGCTCGTGCTGTGGCGAGTCCACGTGCTCCACACCAAGGACGCCACCGAGCCCGCCCCGGCGGACGGGCGGTTGCCGGAGCCGGATCTGCCGCCGCTGTGGGCCGAGCCCGTACCCGCGGTACCCGGCCCGGCCGGGGTGTACCCGGCGGCCGTACCCGCCGTACCCGGGCCTCACCCGGCCGCTGTACTGGAGCCTGTCGTGGCCCCTGTTGAGGCAGCGCCGGAGCTGCTGTTCATGCCGCTCCCGGCCCGCCCCGCACCCGCCGCGGACCCGGAGCCTACCCGCCCGCACCACGTGGACGGGTACGTACCCGAGGACGACGAGTACACCGGATACACCGCCCCTGACCAGCAGGAAGACCCGGGCACGGTGGATGAGCTGCTGCCGGTGGCGGCGGCGCGGTTCGCGGGTGTACTCGCCAACGGCGGCCTGCCGTCGGTGCGTACCCTGCGCGCCGAGTACGGCATCGGCCAGCCCCGCGCCCAGCGGGTACGCGACGCCCTCCGGCCGCTCGTCGGCGCCAAGGTGGTACCCGCGTGAAGCGCCGGTCCGAGGCGCCGGCCGCCACCGGGCCGGGGTGTATCCCGACGTTCCGGTGGCGGCAGGCCCCCGACGGGTACGCCACCCGCCGGCAGCTCCGCAAGCGCGGTCTGCGGCCGGGCGGGCAGCCGGTCGCCGCGCAGATGTGCTGGCGCTCGCGCTTCGGCGGCACCGCCACCGCGTTCCTCTACCGCCTCGACCTCGCGGCGCCGGTCCGGCCGATGACCCCCGCCAGGCAGGCCGCGCTCGCCAAGGCCAACTCGGCTCGCCGCTGGTGCCCGCAGTGCTCGCGCGACGCCGGTTACGTCCTGCCCGCCCGGTACGGCACCTGCGTGCCGTGCGCGGACCGGCTCGGCCTCACGGCCTGAACATCCCACCACTGAACGGGAGATGCACCATGTCCGACACCACCGTCACCACCGCGGCCGCCGACCGGACGTACGCGTGGATCATCACGCTGCAGGCCTGGATCGGCAACGGCACGCTGAGCGTGTCCACCACCGACGGCAACTACACCCCGCCCGCGGGTGCCACCCGCGCCGACGCCTACCGGGCCATCCGGGAGTCGGTGACCCGGCAGAAGCCGGAGCTCGCCAACGCCAACACCATGTTCTTCAGCCTGGAGCCCAACCAGCTCTGACCACCACGGACCAGCGCCACCCCGGGACGGCCGCTCCTGCCGGCAAGCTGACCGGCCGTCCCGGGCCTCCGAATCCCTCCCTGAAGAGAAACCGGAGTTGCCATCATGGCCGAGCCTCCGACCGTGGTCGAGGTCACCGCCCAGCCCCTCCCCGCCGTCCCGCCCATGCCCACCGCCCCGCCGACCGCGGGCAACCCGCCGGTGGCCCCGGTGCCGGGCCTGCCGCTCGCGGTGGCCGCCGCGAACGCGGCCGGCGCCGTCGCCACCGGAGCCTTCGCCCTCGGCGGCCCCGCATCCCTCGCGGTCGCCGGTGTCGCCGCCGGCGCCCTCGCGGCCCGCTCCCTGGCTCGCTGCGGCCACCGCAACCGCACCAACACCTCCACCCGCAGCGGCAGTCCGGCCGGACCCGCCACCGGCGGGGGACGCGGCACCGTCCCGCGTGCGTCCACCGGGCTCGGGCAGGTGCCCGGCACCCGGCGAACGTCCGCCGCCGCCGGTGGTGGTGGGGTGCCGTGGGCCGGGCAGGCCCGGCCGAGCGCGTCCGGGCTGCGGGCCGCCGCCCGCACCGCCCAGCACCGCACCACCCCGACCGCCCCCAGCGCAGCCCAGCCGCAGACCGCGACCGCCACCCCGGCCACCGGGGCCGTCCCGGTCGGCGCCCGGCGGGCCGCCGCCGGTCCCGCGAGCACCGGCGGCGGCCGGCCGGGAGCGGGCACCACCACCAGGTCGTCCGGCCGGTCCGCGGCCGGCCACCGGGCCGGTGCCGACAGCCGTTCCGGGTCGGGTGGTTGGCGTCAGCCGGATTGGGTGGCCCGGTCGGTGGCGAAGGGCGCACGGGGCAACGAGCCCGTTCGCCGCGGCAGTCCGGGAGAGCGCTGGCCGGAGGCGTCCGCCGGCCGGGCGGCGAGGATCGCCGCCCGCACCGAGAAGCGCCTGATCAAGGGCCACCAGCGCGCGTTGCGCAAGGCCGGTCTCGACCCGGCCACCGGCCTCACCGCCACCGCTGCCGCCAAGGCCAAAGCGAAGGGCGGGAAGCCGTCCGCCCCGGTGGTGTCGACGCCCGAGCAGCAGAAGGCGCTTCGCCGCTCGGCGTGGCGCTACCGGGCGCGGATGGCCGGCGCGGTCCTCGGCACCGGGTTGGTGGGGCTGGGGTCGGTATTGGCGGGCAACTGGCGGCACCGCGGCATGGTCGCCTCCCACCTGCGCCGCACCTGGCGGCACCTGGCCGGCCGCGCCCGCACCGCCCGCGAAGCACGGGACGCGGCCATCGCCGGGGCCGACCTGGCCGCCGTCGGCGAGGTGCCGGTGCCCGCCGAGACCGTGAACGACCCCGCCCGCACGACCGAGCCCACCACCGCGGCTCCCGAGAGGCAGGCGGTGCAGGAACCGACCGTCTGGACACCGACCCGCGTCATCTTCGGCTGGCGCCCCCAGGAGGCAACCATGTCCGACTCCCAGTCCACCGTTCCCGCGTTCTCCCTCTCCTCCGCCGCCGACGTGATGCTTCAGGCCGCCTCCACCTTCGACCCCGAGTACATGACGGAGTTCGAGCAGCTGGTCAACGACCTGCCCACCGCGTTCCTCACCATCCAGGACGTGCTGCGGGTCCTCGCCGAGCTGTCCGCCGAACGCCTGCCGGTGGACCCGGCGGTGGTCGAGGAGATCGGCGAGGGCTACCGCGCCATGGCCAAGGTCATCGCCGCCCTCGAAGAGGTCCCCGTCATCTACCGCCGCGTCCACGAAGCCGACATCGAGCGGATCGAGAACCCCCGCAACGGCCTCGACGGCGAACGCCGCTGGAACGTCCAGTAACCCCCGGCGTCCCGCCGCTCGTCCCCGGGCCGCCCACCCCACGGTGGGCGGCCCGCTCCCTCCCCCCTCCACCCTTCGTGAGCAGGAGAGAAGCACGATGACCAACCCCAAGCACCCCAAGTCCGGGGTGCGGATCGACTGGAAGGCCGGACACGGGATCCTGTCCGGCACCGTCAACGGCACCCTCGGCGCCCTCACCACCGCGAGCCTCGGCCACGCCACCGGCATGCCCGCGGGCTGGGCCCTCGCCGCCGGCGCCGCCGGGGCGATCGGCACCCTCGCCGCCGGGATGCGCCGCCGCCTCACCGGCGCAACCCTCACCTTCCGCGGGGCGTGCTGGCTCACCGCCGGCGGCTGGTCCTCCTGGGCCATCGCCCACGGCGGCCCCTGGACCTGGCCCCACCTCGGCACCCTCACCGCCGCCGGAATCGCCGCCGGCACCCTCGCCGTCGGGTTCGCCGCCCACGAGGAGATCGAGCAGGAATCCCGCCGGCACATGCTCCTGATCGGCGCCCGCCGGCAGATGGGCGCCGAATGGACCGCCCGCATCAAGCGGGTCTGCAACGTCGACGTGGTGGTCCTCGGGATCGAGCACTGGCCCTCCGGCGCCGGCTACACCGTCGAGGTCGAACTCCCCGAGGGCGGCACCACCCGACGGGCCATCACCGACCGCACCGAAGGCCTCGGCGCCGACCTCGACCTGCCCGAGGGCTGCGGCCTGGCCACCATGCCCGGCATCTCCCGCCGGCGGGTCCTCATCATGGTCACCACCCGCAGCCTCGCCGGGACCGAGCTGCCGTTCCCGGTCGAGGACCTGCACGAGACCACGACGGTGAACAACCCGGTGCCGGTCGCGCTGCTGTCCACCGGCGAGCGCGCTGAGCTGGACCTGCGGCAGGCGTCCACGATCGTCACCGGCCCCACCGGCTCCGGCAAGACGAACTGGCTGCACACCCTGATCGCCCTCCTCGGCCAGACCAACGACACCCTGGTCTGGGTGATCGACCTCAACGCCGGATCGATCGGCCTGCCCTGGCTGAACGCCTGGCGCGACGCCCAGACCGGCCGGCCCGGAACCCGCTGGGCCGGGGCGGACATCCCCACCCCCGGCGTCGACTGGGTCGCCTCCACCCCCGCCGAGGCCAAGCGCATGCTCGGCGCGGCGGTACGGATCGCCAAGCGCCGCAAGACCGCCTACCAGGACGCCATGCGCGACGCCAACGAGGACAAGCTCCCCGTCGGCCCGAACGTCCCCGAGATCGTCATCGTCATGGACGAAGGCGCCGAGGTCGCCGCCACCCGCGAGGCCAAGGCGGTGCTCGCCGGAATCTCGGAGGTCATCCGGATCGCCCGCGCCATGGCCATCCGGGTCGTCGTCTCCGTCCTGCGCGTCACCCAGGACGTCATGCCCGACCCGCTGGTCCGCAAGATGGCGTCCAACCGGGTCGCCACCGGCGCCTACGAGGACTCCGAGCTCGGGCACCTCTTCGGCTGGCGGGCCCTGCGCGCCGAGGACTCGTTCTCCGGGCCGGGGTCGCTGCTGGTCGGCACCGAGGGCAAGCAGCCCACCAAGGCCCGGCAGTGGCGCATCACCCCCGGCCAGATCGAGGACATCACCGCCCTCACCTCCCACCGCCGCCCCGCGCTGGACGCCCCCTCGCTCGACGCCGCGGGCATCGACTACACCGAACGCTGGCAGCTGGAGCGCTGCGGCCACCTCTGGGAATCCACCACCGTCCCCGCCGGCGGCCAGCCCGGCAGCACGGAGCAGGCGGCCGGCAGGGCGGAGCAGGGGCTCGGCACCGGTCCGCTGCCGGGCGGGTGGAAGGCCACCGCCGGATGGGACCAGCCCGCCGAGGCGCCGACGGACGAGCTGGAAAGCCTGTGGCTGCTGCCCGCTGCCGACGAGCCGGGCAGCGCGACGGCCACCGACTGGTCCGACCCCAGCACCTGGTCCAGCGGCCGCGAGCAGGACACCCCGGAGGAACCCGGCGCCCGCGAAGCAGCCCTTCTGCTGCTGATCAAGGCCGGACCGCAGGGCACCGGGGCGTCCGCCATGGAACGGGTCCTGAAGCCCGAGTTCGGCACCACCCGGCAGACCATCAACGGCTGGCTCAGGGAGTGGACCGAGGCAGGAGAGACGGTCCGCACCGGCTCCGGTACGGCAGCGCGCTACGTCCATCACACCCACGTCCCCAAGCCTCCCGCCAAGGGCTGACACCGCCCCCGCTTGTCGCTTGTCATCTCCACCCGCCCAGGGGCCCCGTGCGCTTGTCGCATGGCGCGGATACCCCCTGTGACCTGGGAGGCGACAAGCGACAAGCGACAGACGACAAGTGCCAAGCGACAACCAACGCGACAAGCCGCAGGCCGCCTCTCTGCGGCCTGCCACTGGTGCCACGTGATGGCCCACAACCCCGATCCGAACCGGCACCCGAAAGGCCACCGCCGTGATCGTCTCCGTCTCGCTCGCCGTCCTGCTCGCCATCGTCAGTGTCCTGCTGATCCGCGGCCGCCGGGCGTCCATGCCGACCGCCGCCGCGCTCTGGCTGTCGGGCTTCACCCTCGCCTCCACCGGCGTCGCCGGACCCGTCAACGCCGCCATACAGGCCGCCGTCGGACTCATCTCCCACCACTGACCTCCCGGAGGGCACCGAAATGAACACCACCCAGCAGCACACCCCGGCGGTGCTCTACACCGCCGACGGCCAGCCCTACTACCTCCCCGGCCCGGCCCCCGTCGCCCCCCTGATCGCGCACCAGCCCACGCAGCTCCCACACCTGGCACACCAGCAGGCCCCGACGGCCGGACAGAACCACACCCCGGTAGCGATGTTCAACGAGTTGCCGGGGCGCGACCCGTGGCCCGCCCGGCTGCTGGCCGGCGGGATCGGCACCGGCGCCGCCGGCCTCGGAGTCGGCTACATGCTGCAGGCCGTCGCCCAGGCCGCCACCGGCCTCGGCCTGCTCGCCGCCGTCCTCGCCCTCTCCTGGCTGCTCAAGAACAGCGTGGGCAGCAACGGCGCTGGCGGGCGGGGCGCGGTGAACGTCCACGTCACCACCCACAACCGCAACCGCTGAACGCCGGGGCCACCGGCCCCGGACAGCACGAAACCCCGCAGCAGCCGGACGACCTTGCCGGGTGACACCGGCTGCTGCGGGGCGATCCGCTCCCGTTTCCACGAGACCGAAGGACACCAGCATGCCCGAGTTCGGCCCGCACACGCTCGCCGTCACCGACGACAGCTACGACAGGTCCCGCGCCTCCGACGGGGACTCCCGCTACGGCGCCTACCTCGCCCTCCACCCCCACCTGCTGAACGACGATGGCGAACCGCTCCGGCCCGTCAGCTTCGCGGCCGTCGCCTGGATGGTCGCCACCAGCCCCATCATGGCCCCCGGCTACGTCCGGGTCCGCCCCGACCTGCACGCCATCACCGCCGTCATCACCGACGATGGCCGGCTCGCCCTGCGGATCACGGTCCCGCTCCGCCACCACGCCCTCACCCACCGCCCCGGCCGGGTCCTGGACTGGCAGCGGGAGCACAACCCGTGGGCGGACCAGCGCTGGGCCGCGCTGGAAACCCCGGAACCGTCCGACCGCACCGCCGTTCTCGTGACCGCCGATCTGATCGTCCCCGTGCCGGACCGACTCCTCATCACGCCCGGCACGACCCGGCCCGGCCCGGCCATGACCCGCGCCGCCAAGGCCGCCGTCCGCGCCCTGGCCGGCATCGCCAACGCCAACACCCACCTGGTCGCCGACCTGACCGGCGGCGCCCGGTGACCACCCAGCACCACACCGACCCGCACCACAACGTCATCCCGTTCAACCCCGAACCCGCCGAGGTCATCACCGCCGAACAGGCCGTCATCGGCGCCGCTTTGCTCGACCCAACCCGGATCCCCGCCCTCGCCCAAGCCCTCGGTGGTGACCCCGGGGTGTTCTACCGGCCGGCGCACGAGACGATCTGGCGGGCCATCACCCGGATGGCCGGTGCCGGGCAGCCCATCGACCCGCTCCTGCTCACCGACGCCCTGCGCGCCTCCGGGGACCTCGCGCGGGTCGGCGGCGCCGCCTACCTGCACGGGTGCGTGGACGTGACGCCGACCGCCAGCCACGGCGAGTACTACGCCGAGCTGGTGCAGGTCGGCGCCCGACGCCGGCGGATCTCCAGCGGCGCCGGCCGCATCGCCCAGCTCGCCGGCGAACACACCGCCGACCTCGACGGCATCCGCACCGCCGCCCTCGACACCCTGCGCGCCCTGGACGAAGGCGAGGCCTGGTCCACCCCCGTCGTCCTCGGCTCGCACGGCGCCCTGCCCACCTTCCCCGTCCACTCCCTCCCCGCCTGGGTCGCCGAGCACGTCGCCGCGGTCGCCGAGTTCACCCAAACCCCGCCCGACATGGCCGCCACCATGGCCCTCGCCGCCCTCGCCACCGCCGCCGGCGGCCGGGTCCACGTCCAGATCCGGCCCGGCTGGAGCGAGCAGACCAACCTGTTCCTCGTCTGCGCGATGCCCCCGGCCAGCCGCAAATCCGACGTGTTCGCCGCCATGACCGCCCCCATCTACCGCATCGAGGACGAGCTGCGCGAGGAAGCCCGCGCCCGGATCATCGAGGCCCAGACCGCCAAGGACACCGCCGACGCCGAGGTCGAAGCCCTCATGAACCGGGCCAAGAAGGCCGGCGACACCGTAGACCGCGCCCACCTGGTCGCCGAGATCTCCGCCGCCCGCATGCTCGCCGACCAGATCCAGGTCCCGCCCACCCCGCGACTGACCGTCTCCGGCGACATCACCCCCGAACCGCTCACCCACCAACTCGCCATCCACCGCTGCCTGGCCGCGCTCTCCCCCGAGGGCGACCTGTTCGACATCATCTCCGGCCGCTACAGCGCCAAGCCCAACCTCGGCGTGTTCCTGCAGGCCCACAAGGGCGAACGCCTGCAGACCGACCGCATCACCCGCGAGCAGCCCACCGTCGACAAGCCCGCCCTCACCATCGGCGTCACCCCCCAGCCCGCCGTCCTGCAGGAACTCGGCGCCACCCCCGGCGCCCGCGACCGCGGCCTGCTCGCCCGCTTCCTCTACTCGCTGCCGCCGTCCAACCTCGGCTACCGCAAGACCCGCACCACCGCCGTCCCCGAACCCGTCGCCCGCGCCTACGACACCAACCTCGCCACCCTCATCCGCACCCTGGTCGACCTGCCCGAACCCGTCACCGTCCCCTGCGACCCGGCCGCCGACCTCGCCGTCGAAGGCCTGCAGGACCGCCTCGAAGTGCAGCTCCGCCCGGACGAGCCGCTCGCCCACATCCGCGACTGGGCCGGCAAGCTCGTCGGCCACACCGTCCGCCTGGCCGGCCTGCTCCACCTCGCCGACCACCTGTCCACAGGCTGGGGACAACCCATCGCCCCGGACACCATCGCCCGCGCCGCCGAGATCGCCGACTACTTCACCGCCCACACCCTCGCCGTCTTCGACCTCATCGCCGCCGACCCCGCCACCGAGGACGCCCACGCCGTCCTCGAATGGCTCCGCCGCCCCAAGCAGGACGGCACCCACCGCCAGCACATCAAGGCGTACGACGCCGTGGCGTCCTCCCGGCGGTTCAAGAAGGTCGCCGACGTCGAACCTGCGCTGAACCTCCTCGAACAGCATGGCTACCTCCGTACCGACCAACCAGCCGCGACCGGCCAGCGCGGACGCCCCAGCTCCGTCACCTACCGTGTCCACCCCTCCCTGACCGCACCCGCCGACAGCCAGACCGGCCCGTAACCGTCAGGGAAGTCAGGACAAACCCCTGACCAGCACGAACAACTCCGGACACCCCGTCAGGAGAAGTCAGGGATGTCAGGAGAACCCACCCCTTTCCCTGACATCCCTGACAATCCCTGACGCCCCGCCAGGACCCAAATCCGCAGGTCAGCGATTTCCCCTGGCATCCCTGACACTTTCCCCCCTCCGCCCCCGCCCGCGGGCGGTCCCCGTCACACCCCGCAATCGCCATCCGTCCTCTCAAACGGAGACCCAGCCATGCCCAAGCAGGAGTACCTGAAGCTCCCCGCCGTCCTCGAAGAGCTGGAGATGTCCCGCGCCGCGTTCTACCGGATGCGCGCCCGCGGCAAGGGCCCGAAGCTGACCAAGCTGCCGAACGGTCAGATCCGCGTGAGCCGGGCCGCGCTGGACGCCTGGTGGGCGTCGTGCGAGGCCGCCGCCTGATGCCGACCTCGTACAAGGTGCAGTTCTGGGAGCACCGGGTCCGCCTCGACCGGCGCAAGCCCTACATGGTCCGCTGGGTCGTCGGCGTCCGGGAGTTCTCGGAGTCCTACCTCACGAAGACCCAGGCGGACGGCCGCAAGGCCGAGCTCATCACCGCCGCGCGGGCGGGCGAGCCGTTCGACCTCGACCGCGGCCTACCCCTCTCCGAACTGCGGAAAGAGAAGCAGGTCACCTGGTACCAGCACGGCCGGAGCTACGTGGAGAAGCGCTGGGAGGGAGCCCCCGCCAAGACCCGGACCACGTGGGCCGACGCGCTGGCCACGGTGACGTTCGAGCTGGTCCGCACAAAGGCCGGCATGCCGGACAAGCGGCTGGTGCGGCGCGCGCTGTACAGCTGGGCCTTCAACGTCAACCAGCGCGACACGGAGCCGCCACCGGAGATGGCGAAGGCGCTGGCCTGGGTCGCGAAGAACTCCGTGATGGTGGCGGAGTTCGAGGACCCCAAGATGATGCGCCGGATGCTCGATGCGCTGGCGGTGAAGCTGGACGGCAAGAAGGCGGCGCCGTCGGTCATCCTCCGCAAGCGCCGGATCCTGCACCACATCCTCGGCCACGCCGTCGAGGAGGGGCTGCTGACCACCAACCCGATGCCGCTGGTCCAGTGGCAGCCGCCGGACAGCGAGGAGGAGGTCGACCCCGGCGTGGTGGTGAACCCCGAGCAGGCCATCGCACTTCTCGACGCAGTCGGGCGGCAGGGGCGGCGCGGACCACGCCTCAAGGCGTTCTTCGGGTGCCTCTACTACGCCGCGATGCGGCCGGCCGAGGTCATCCACCTGAAGCGCGACCGGTGCATCCTGCCCGAGCAGGGGTGGGGCCGCCTGGTCCTGGACGGGAGCCGGCCGCGCGTCGGGTCGTCGTGGACCGACGACGGCACATCCCACGACACTCGCGGGCTGAAGCACCGGGCGGTCAAGGCGACCCGGCCCGTCCCGATCCCCCCGGAGCTGGTCGCGCTGCTGCGGGACCACATCGACGCGCACGGTGTCGCGCCGGACGGCCGGCTGTTCCGCACCTCGCGGGACGGCATGGTGCAGGAGAGCGGCTATGGCGCCGTGTGGGCGAAGGCCCGCGCCGAGGTGCTGTCCCCCGCCGACTGCGTCACAGCGCTGGGCAAGCGACCGTATGACCTGCGTCACGCGTGCGTCTCACTCTGGCTGAACTCCGGGGTCGACCCCACCGAGGTCGCGCGCCGCGCCGGCCACAGCGTCGCGGTGCTCTTGCGGGTCTACGCGAAGTGCCTCCACGGCACCGAGGACTACGCGAACGAGCTGATCTCCAAGCGGCTCGGCCGCGGCGCCGTCCCGCCTCAGCTCCCACGCCGCACGGACCTCGCCTGAATCTGGTCCGTGGCTGGTCCGGACGCGCTGGTCAGGGCCGGGATTCCGGCGGGATCAGGTGAGACAAACCAGGCAAATCACCCATCCGATACGCCATGCGTTCGAACACAACAGAAATGGCCCCTGGCCTGCGTTTCCGCAGATCAGGGGCCGTTCCGTTATCCGGTGGCTGGTGCAGGGTTCGAACCTGCGTAGCTTGCGCGACAGATTTACAGTCTGCTCCCTTTGGCCGCTCGGGCAACCAGCCAGGGATGGTGTCTCGCGGGGGGCTGCCCCGTTCGACGTCGTAAACGATACCTGATGGACGGGGGTGCTCCGCCACTCGATTGGTCACGTGGTGATCAAGGGCGGGTCGTGGCTGTCGGCCGCAGGGCGGGGGCACGGCTGGATAGGCTGGGGTGGCGGCCGTCCGGGAGGGTGGCCCCTGACCGTGAAGCCAGTACCGCAAGGAGACCAACACCCATGGCCGACTCCAGTTTCGACATCGTCTCGAAGGTCGAGTGGCAGGAGGTCGACAACGCGATCAACCAGACCTCCCGCGAGATCTCGACCCGCTTCGACTTCAAGAACGTCGGCGCCGAGATCAAGCGCTCGGGCGAGAAGATCGAGATGAAGGCCAACGGCGAGGAGCGCGTCAAGGCGATCCTGGACGTGCTGAAGGACAAGTTCATCAAGCGGAACCTGTCCCTGAAGGCGATGGACGCCGGAGACCCGCAGCTGTCCGGCAAGGAGTACAAGATCTCCGTGGACATCAAGGAAGGCATCACGCAGGACGATGCCAAGAAGGTCGCGAAGATCATCCGTGACGAGGGCCCCAAGGGCGTCAAGGCCCAGGTCCAGGGCGAGGAGCTGCGGGTCAGCTCCAAGTCCCGGGACGACCTCCAGGCCATCCAGGCCCTGCTCAAGGGCAAGGACCTGGACTTCGCGATCCAGTTCGTGAACTACCGCTGACCCTGGCGCCCCCAGGGCGCGGCGCAGCCCACGAGGCCCCCGGACCAGCTGTGGTCCGGGGGCCTCGTGGCTGTTGCCCGCAGCAGGCCTACCGCCGCGCGGTGAAGTCGGGCACGGCCCGACTGCGGTCGACCGCGCCGGCGGCCCCGGTGACCTTCTTGACCAGGGCGGCCACGTCCTCCTGCGCCTTCCTCAGCGCGTCGGCGGCCTTCGCCGGCAGGACGACGGGGGCCTCGACAGCCGGGCCACGCGGCGCCTGCCCGGCCGGTGCGCGCCCGGCCGGTGCGTGCCCGGCAGGCAGCTGCGCGGCCGGGAGCTGCGCGGTCGGGAGCTGCGCGGTCGGGGCCGGCAGGTCCACCGGTGCGTCCGGCACGTCGACGGGCAGCTCCGGCAGGTCGACCGGCAGGCCGCCGAGCAGCGCCGTGACGGCGGCCGTGAGCTCGTCGACCTTCTTCTGCAGGTCCGCCAGGTCCGGGGTCCCGGTGGGCGAGGTGACCAGCGAGAGGATGCTGTTGACCAGGCCGAGGACGCTGCCGAGCGCGCCGCCGAGGGCATCGCGGGGCTGCGCCTGGTTCATGGTGGCCGTCGAGCGGACCGCGACGGTACGGGTGGTGGTCGCGGGGGCGGCGGCGGCCGCGTACGCGAAGTCGACGGTCGCCAGGGAGACTGAGGTGAGGCCCACTGCTGCAGTCAGCGCGGCGGCCGTCCGGATGGCACGCATGGGAAAGCTGTTTCCTTTCGGTGGAGTTCAGGCATCTCGCCTGCACCACACGTTGGGCCACCCCCCGTACCCCGGCCACCGCTTGTACGCCGAACGGTGCGTGACCCTTCGTAGGCGTCGGCCCCGCCCCGTCGGCCCCGCCCCGCCGCACCCCGCCCCGCCGCACCCCGCCCGTCAGCCGCCGGCCGCGATCCAGTCCTCCATGTGCCGGCGCCGGCCCAGGCCGACGGTCTCGAACTCGTCCAGTCCCGGCCCGCCCTGGGCCCCTAGCCGGCGCAGCGCCCGGGAGATCGGGGTGCCCTCGGCCGGGTTCGGGCCGTCCTCGCCGAGCTGGAGCGGTCCGAGCGCGATCCGGCCGTCGATCCAGACCGCGGCGCTCTGGCTGCCCTCACCCCCGAAGTAGGCCGCTTCCAGGTAGGCGATCGGGGCCGACTGGGACCATGCCTCCAGCCTGCGGCCCAGGCCGCCGGGGAAGTAGGAGAAGCCCGCCTGCCCGGCACCGGCCGGCTGGTGCAGGGCGGTGTGCAGCCGTTCCGTCATGGGGATCAGCGCGAGGCCCTGCTCCAGCCGCACGACCCGCGCGACCGGTACTTCCGCCGCCACCACGTGGAGCAGTTCGGCGGTCGCGGCCAGCGCGTTCAGTTCGTATGACATCTCATCATTCTCCGCATCGGGCGAGCCCGGGGCAGGAAATTAATCGAACTGGCTATCCAGCGGGACGACCTGTGGCAGCGGCGCCCCACCACCGGACACGGCTGCGGCCCGGCCGGCCGGTACGGCAGAGTGGACCGGGTGACGAGGACCGCGCACCGCCCCACCCCCGAGGAACTGGCCGCCGCCCAGGACACCACCATCCCGGACGTCGCGGCGCCCGGCCTACGGGTGCTGTTCTGCGGCATCAACCCGGGCCTGTGGTCGGGCGCCACCGGCCGGCACTTCGCCCGGCCCGGCAACCGGTTCTGGCCCGCCCTGCACCGCTCCGGCTTCACCCCGCGCCTGCTCGGGCCCGACGAGCAGCAGGAGTTGCTCGCACTCGGGCTCGGCATCACCAACGTGGTGGCCCGGACCACCGCCAAGGCGGCCGAGCTGACGCCCGAGGAGTACCGGGTGGGCGGCGCCGAGCTGGTCGCCCGGGTGGAGCGGCTGCGGCCGCGGGCCCTGGCGGTGCTCGGCATCGGCGCGTACCGGACCGCCTTCGGCCGGCCCAAGGCGGCGGTGGGGCCGCAGCAGCACGTCATCGGCGCGACCCAGGTCTGGGTGCTGCCCAACCCCAGCGGGCTCAACGCGCACTACACGCTGGACGGGATCGCGGCCGAGTTCCGCACCCTGCGCGAGGCGGTCGCGGACTGAGCGCCCCCACACCTACCCACACCCGCAGCCGCAGCCGCAGCCGCAGCGACACGACTCCTAGCGCCGACGCAGCCCCGCCGGCAGCGGCGTCGAGCGCAGCTCCCGGATCAGCGCCCGGACGGCGGCGGTGCCGGCCAGCTCCGGCGTGGTGACGTAGCCGACCTGCCGGGTGGGCGGCTCCGGCCCCAGGTCGGTGACGGCCAGTCCCGCCGGGGCGCCGAGCAGGGTGAGCCTGGGCATGATCGCCATGCCGATCCCCTGGGCGACCATGGACAGCACCACGCTGTCGTCCTCGGCCTCCACGGTCGCGGCCGGGATCCAGTCCTGCCGGTCCCACCAGGCGCGGGTGTAGGAGCCGCAGTTCTCGTCCCAGTCGATCAGCGGCAGGCTGCGCGGCCGGTCCCGCCCCTGCGGGTGCGCGAGCGCGTACGACTCCTCGAAGAGACGGACCGCCAGCAGCCCCGGGACCCGGGTGGTGTCCGCGTCGAGCGTGGCCAGGCCGAGGTCGGCGCGGCCGTCGGCGACCTCGCCGGCGGTGCCCCGGCCGAGTTCCCGGACGATCCGGACCTGCGGGGTGAGCGCCGGGTAGCGGTCGGTCAGCCGGGCCAGGACGGCCGGCAGCAGGTGCGCGGCCACGCTGCGGAACGCCGCGATCCGCAGCACCCCGGCGACCTGCTCGGCCTCGCTCGCCCGGGCGTCGGTGCGGATCGCCTCCAGCAGTCGCAACACCTGACGGGCGTGCGCGGCCACCCGCGCGCCCGCGGCGGTGGGACGGGCGCCGTACCGGCCGCGCTCGAAGAGCACCGCGCCGAGCTTGCGCTCGCAGGAACGCACCGCGTGCGAGACGGCGGACTGGGTCATCCCCAGGCCCACCGCGGCGGCGGTGAAACCCCCGGCCCGCTCGACGGCGACGAGGACGCGCAGCTCCTGCGGAGCGAGGTCGGTCATCCGCCGAACCTACCGCGATCCATGAAGACCGCTCATGGAAGGCCGCCTGCCATGAAGGCGCACCCCTGCCCGGCCCGCTCCCCCGCCTCCTACGGTGATCGCACACCCGCCACCCGCCACCCGCCACCCGCCACCCGCCAGGAGAACACCACCGTGTCCCGCACCCTGCACGCCGTCCACCAGGTCTCCCGCCCCACCGGTCTCCCCACCGCCGAGAACTTCGCCCAGGTCACCGAGGAGATCCCCGCGCTCGCGGACGGCACCGCGCTGGTCGAGAACCTCTACCTCTCGGTCGACCCGTACATGCGGCAGGAGATGGACGAGGGCGGCTGGGAGCTGAACGCCCCGCTGGAGGGCCGCGCGCTCGGCCGGGTGGTCGAGTCCCGCACACCGGCCCTCACCGTCGGCGAACTGGTCGCGCACCGCCAGGCCTGGCGCACCCACGCCGTGGTCGCCCCGGACACCGTGCGCCGGCTGCCCGACCTCCCCGGCGTCCCGCTCAGCGCGCACCTGAGCGTGCTCGGCGGCACCGGCCTGAGCGCGTACGTCGGCCTGACCAGGATCGCCCGGCTGCAGCCCGGCGAGGACCTGTTCGTGTCGGCGGCGGCCGGCGGGGTCGGCAGCGCGGCCGGCCAGCTGGCCCGGCTGCTCGGCGCCCGCCGGGTGGTCGGCAGCGCAGGCTCGGCGGCCAAGGTGCGCCACCTGACCGAGCGGCTCGGCTACGACGCCGCCTTCGACCACCACGACGCCCCGGTCACCGAACTGCTCCGGGCGGCCGCGCCGGACGGGGTCGACGTCTACCTCGACAACGTCGGCGGCGACCACCTGGAAGCGGCGATCGACGCACTGCGCGACCGCGGCCGGGTCGCCTGGTGCGGGGCAATCGCCCAGTACAACTCCACGCAGCCGCCCGCCGCACCACGCAACCTCTTCGACGTGGTCGGCAAGAGCCTGCGGCTGGAGGGCTTCCTGGTCCGCGACCACCTGGACGCGCAGCAGGAGCTGTACGCGTTCCTGGCCCCGCACATCCGCTCCGGCCGGGTGGTGCCGGACGAGACCGTGCGCGAGGGCTTCGACCAGGTGGTCGGCGCCTTCCTCGGCCTGTTCAGGGGCGAGAACACCGGCAAGATGATCGTCAAGCTGGGCGGGTGAACACCGGCCGTCAGACCAGCCGCCCGCCGCCGTCCACGTGCAGCACCGTGCCGGTGACGTACGGGTTGAGCATCGCGAACAGCACCGCCTGCACCAGGTCGTCCACCGAACCGACCCGACGGGCCGGGTTGCGCTCGGCGACCGTCCGCAGGAAGGCCTCCTTGCCCGCGCCCAGGCCGTCCCAGCTGCCGGTGTCGACGATGCCCGGCGAGACCGCGTTCACCCGGGCCGGGGCGATCTCCACGGCCAGCGCCTGCACCAGGAAGGCCAGCGCCCCGTTGGTCGTCGCCATCACCGTGCGGGCGGGCGCCGGGCGCCAGGCGGCGACGCCGGAGAAGAAGGTGAACGAGCCGCCCTCGGCGACCTGACCGCCCAGGTGCTTGGCCAGCAGCAGCGGGCCGATCACCTTGGCGTCGAACGCCCGCCGGACGGCCGCCGGCTCCAGCTCGGCCAGCGGACCGTTGGCCGGCATCGCGGCGGTCGAGACCAGGTGGTCGAACCGGCCGACCACGGCGGCCAGTTCCGCGATCGACGCCTCGTCCGCGAGGTCGACCTGCACCACCTCGGCCCGCCCGGCCGGCTCGCCGGCCAGCTCACCGGCGGTCCACTCCAGCTTGCGCGGGTCGGGGCCGGCCAGCACCAGGTCGGCGCCGGCGGCCGAGGCCGCCAGCGCGAGCCGGCGACCGGTGTGCGACCCGGCGCCGATCACGACGACCCGGCGCCCCTCCAGCGCACGCGGGCCGGGCAGGGCGGAGAGTGCTCGCAGGGCGGCGGTGGGGGCAACGGACTGGGACACGATGGATCGACTCCTCGAAAGCGGGGCACAGCAGTGCGGAACGGTCACCACGACCCTGTGCCCAGCAGCCCCCATGCGTCCAAGGCTTGTTTTCTCCGCCTGCCATAAACTCCCTGCATGGCGACGTTGCGACAGCTCGAATACCTGGTGACCGTGGTCGACACCGGCTCGTTCACCCGTGCGGCCGAGCGGCTGCACGTCACCCAGCCCGCCCTCTCGCACCAGATCCGAGCCCTGGAACGCAGCGTCGGCGGCCCCCTGCTGGAGCGCCTGCCGCGGGCCGTCCGGCTCACCCCGACCGGCCGCGCCGTCCTCCCGCACGCCCGGGCCGCGCTGGCCGAGGCCGAGCGCCTGCGGTCCGCCGCCGCCCGGGCGGCCGGCCTCGACGAAGGCGAACTGGAGGTCGCCACCGTCTACTCGGTGAGCATCGGCCCGCTCCCGGCGGTGCTGCGCAGCTGGCGGGAGCAGTACCCGGGGGTGCGGATCCGGCTGCGCGAGTACCCGCACGCCGAGCGGCTGCAGGCCGCGATGGCGGCCGGCGAGGCCGACCTGGCGGTCGGCCCGACCCCGGCGGGCTGGGAGGGGCCGGTACGGGAGCTGGGCGTGGAGGAGTTCGTGGTGGTGCTGCCGGCCGGCGAGCTTGTCACGGGCCCGGTCCGGCTGGCCGGGCTCGCCGAGCGCGACTGGGTGCACTACGCCCCCGGCAACGGGCTCGCCGAGGTGCTCGACCAGGCCTGCGCCAAGGCGGGGTTCCAGCCCCGGATCGCCGTCCGGACCGAGCAGACCGCCGCCGCACCGCTGCTCGCCGCCGCCGGCCTCGGGCCGGCCCTGGTCCCGGCCAACACGCTCCCGCCCGGCTTCGACGGCACGGTGCTGCACCCGCAGCCGCCGGTCCGGCGCACCCTGACCGCCTACACCCGCACCCGGCCGGACCGCCTCACCACCGCCTTCGCCGAACTGCTCGCCCGCGAGATCCGCGTCGGACGCACCCCCGCCTGACCCGACCTGGTCGACGTGCTCGGCCCCGTCGGCCGTAACGACGACACCACCGACGGCGAGAGCGTGTGCCGGAGCTCCTCCCCGACGCCGACGGCTACTTCGTCCACCGGCGGGGCAGCGACAGGTACTCCCTCTGCCTGCAGAGCCTGAACCGGAAGCCGGGCACGGTCCACGCCTCGTAGTCGGGCACCCGGGCCCGGCCGGCCTTCGCGCACTGCCCGCTTCTCGTGCCGCACGCTCCTGGTGCCGCACCCGCGAGCGGCACTCGGTCGCCCTACCCCCGGCCGCGCCGGGCCCGGGCCAGGATCCGCAGCGGCGCCAGCACCCCGTAGCCGACATCCCGGCGCAGCGCCCGCACCCCGGCCCGCTCCACCGCCGCCAACTGGTGCGCCATCAGCTCGGTCATCATCCGGCCCACCGCCCGCAGCCCCGGGTCCGCCAGGTCCACCACGTCCGCGGCGGCGTCCAGCGCCGCCCGGGCCCGCGCGCACTGGTCGGCCAGCAGCGCCCGCACCGCCGCACCGTCCCGCCCCTGCTCCAACTCGGCCCGGGTCACGCCGTGTTCGGCGAGCCGGTCGCGCGGGATGCACAGCCGGCCGGCGGCCAGATCACCCGCCAGATCGGCCAGGAAGTCCGCCCGCTGCGCGGCGTCGACGAACCGCCGCCAGCCGGCGGCCGCCGCCTCGTCGGGCCCGCCCCGGTACTGCAGACCGGTGAAGACCACCACCCCCGGCCAGGCGTAGGCGTCCAGGTAGGCCTGGAAGTCCCGCTCGGTGTCGAAGCCCGCGAACCCGGCCTCGGCCGAGGCCGCACCCGCCAGGAAGTCCGTCACCCAGCGCACCGGCAACTCCCGCACGGCCACCGCGTGCGCGTACGCCCGCAGCACCGGGTCCGCACTGCGCCCGGACTCCAGCGCCTCACCCACCCGGTCGGTCAACTCCTTGAGCCCGCGCTCCCGTTCCTGCGGCGTACCGCTCTCGGCGACATCGTCCACCAGGTTCATGAACGCCAGCCCGGCCGCCAGGTACGGCACCAGCGGCGGCGCGGCCAGCAGCCGCAGCGCCAGGTACGGGGCCTGCTCCCGCCGCAGCACCCGCCGGGCGGCGGCGGTGTAGTCGGCCCGCAGCGGAGCCTCGGTGATCTCCGCGGCGGTGAGGGTGCTGCGCCAGCTGGGCAAGGCGACCGGTTCTCCTTGAGGGGGGCGGGCGTCCCGAGCCGTCCCGGTGCGTCCCGCGGGTGCCCCGGGGTGCCCCGGAGGGCTTCCCGAGGCGTCGGACACCCGCCCACCGTATCCACCCGGGCGGGCCTGCCCCGCCGCCGGGTGGTGGTGCGGAAAACTGCTGCCCATGAGCGAGGACACCCTGATCGAGGCGGTACGCAGCGGGGACCGGCCGAAGGCCCTGGAGTTGCTGGCCGCCGGCGCACCCGCCGGCCCGGCCGGCCCCGGGGCACCGGCCCCGCTGGCCGTGGCAGCCGCGGCCGGCGACGGCCTGATGGCCGAACTGCTGCTGGAGCACGGCGCCGACCCCGACCAGGGCGCACCGCTGGCCCTGGCCGCCGAGCGCGGTGCCTTCGGGGTCGCCCAGGTGCTGCTCGCGGCCGGCGCCGACCCCACCGCCCCGGACTCCCAGGGCCGGACGCCCGCGGAGCTCGCCCGCCGCTGGCAGGGCCTCGACCCGGAGCAGGAGCTGCGCCGGCGGCTCGCGGCGGCCGGGCCCGGCACGGTGGCCGTCCACCGCGAGGAGCAGCCGGACGAGACCGGCCTGATCGTCGCCGAACGCACCGGCCCCGGGCCGGGCGGCCGGGCCGAGGTGGCCGAGGTGCAGGACGGGCACTCGGCGGTGCTCTGCCTGCTGGAGGAGTCACTCGGGATCGACGCCCCGTTCGAGGAGCTCACCGCCCGCGCGCTGGCCTGCCCGAGCTCCGAGCACCCCGGCTGGTGGGAGCCCGTCCGGCTGCTGCACCGCCGGGGCGGGGAGAGCGCCTACCTGGCGGCCGAGCGGCTGTGCGGCGACGAGCGGCCGCGGGCCAGGGAGTTCGGGGTCGACGTGCTGGCGCAGTTCGACTACCTGTCCCGGGAGCGGCCCTACGCGGAGCGGATCGTCGCGCTGCTGCGGCGGATGGCGGCGGCGGAGCAGGACCCGGAGGTCCTCCAGTCGGTGCTCGCCGGGCTCGGCCACCAGCGGGATCCGGCGGCGCTGCCCGAGCTGGCCCGCCATGTCCACCACCCGTACGCCCCGGTCCGGCACAGCATCGCGGTGGCCCTGGTCGGCCTGGTGCCCGGCGACCACGCCGAGGCGATGGCCGCGGTGCTGGCCCTGGTCGCCGACCCGGACGACGGCGTACGCGACTGGGCGGCCTTCGCGCTGGCCTCGGTGGAGGCCGACACCCCCGAGATCCGGGACACCCTCGCCGGGCTGCTGGCGGACCCTGCCACCCCGGTGGTCGCCGAAGCCGCCCGCGGCCTCGCCCACCGCGGTGACCCGCGCGCGGTCGAGCCACTGCTGCGGCTGCTCCGGGAGACCGACCCCGACGAGTACGCCTGGGACGTCGCCCTGGAGTCCGCCGAGAGCTCGGCGGACCCGCGCCTGCGCGACGCGGCCCGCACCGCCGCCGCCGGCACCTGGGCCGAACTGCGCCACAGCCCCTGACCCGGGCCCCGACGGGCGCCCGGGGCCGGATCACCAGCCGGCGAACCGCTGATCCGAGGAGACCACCTCGCGGCCGAGCGGCATCAGCGAGATCGGGATCATCTTCAGGTTCGCCCAGCCGAACGGGATCCCGATGATCGAGACGAACAGCGGAATGCTGGTCGCGATGTGCGCCAGCGCCAGCCACCAGCCTGCGAACACCAGCCAGATCACATTGCCGACGCAGGACGCCGCCCCCGCGTCCTCCCGCACCACGGTCGTCCGCCCGAACGGCCACAGCACGTATCCAGCGATGCGGAAAGAAGCAATGCCAAATGGAATTGTAATAATGAGGATGAAGCAAATGATTCCGGCAATTGCATACGCAATGGCCATCCAAATGCCGCAGAAGATCAGCCAGAGGACGTTCAGGATGCCTTGGATCACCGTCATGAGACCAGCCTCCCACGCACATCGCGGCCCCGCCTGCCGTTGACAGGGCTCCCCGTCCGGGCCGGTCGCCGTGCGGGACGGGGCACCGACGTGGCGATCGACCCGACCTGCGCCGGGGACGCCCACGCACTCGCTGCGCACCTTCCGCAGCTCTCGGTTCGCAGCGGAGAGCATCTCGCCGTTCGGTCGACCGGCTCACGCCACTACCGCCCGACCCGCGCGTGAAGCAGATGATTCCCGCGACTGCGTAGGCCATGGCCATCCGGACGCTGCGGAAGATCAGTCACAGGACGTTCAGAACGGTGTCCAGCACCTTCATGGTCCAAGCCCTCATGGCACGGCGTCCCCGTCAGGACGGGCTCCGGCCCCCGCCTCGTGGGCGCTGGCGGTCGCGCGGCCGAGCAGCACCGCGCGCTCGCGGCCGTTGCGGGTGAGCGCGGCCGCCCGCTCGAACTCCGCCGCGGCCTCGGTGTGCCGGCCGAGCCGGGCCAGCAGGTCGCCCCGGGCCGCGGGCAGCAGGTGGTAGGCCTTCAGCGAGGGCTCGTCGCGGAGCTGGTCGACCAGGTCCAGCCCGGCCTCCGGGCCGAAGGCCATCCCCAGCGCCACCGCCCGGTTCAGCTCGACCACGGGCGAGGGCGCCCGCTCGGCGAGGGCGGTGTAGAGCGCGGCGATCCGCACCCAGTCGGTGCCCGCCGCCGTCCGGGCCCGGGCGTGACAGGCCGCGATGGCGGCCTGCAAGGTGTACGGGCCGGGCGGCGTGGCCAGGCCCCAGGCCCGGTCCAGCGCGGCCAGGCCACGGTGGATGAGCAGCTGGTCCCAGCGGCCGCGGTCCTGGTCGAGCAGCAGCACCGACTCCCCGCCCGGCCCGGTGCGGGCCGCCGACCGGGAGGCCTGGAGCTCCATCAGGCCGACCAGCCCGTGCACCTCGGCGGCGCCATCCATCAGCCCCGCCAGCAGCCGACCGAGCCGCATCGCCTCCTCGCACAGCGCCGGCCGCATCCAGTCGTCGCCGGCGGTGGCCGCGTACCCCTCGTTGAAGATCAGGTAGACCACCTCCAGCACCGAGCCCAGCCGGGTGACCAGCTCGGCGCCCTCCGGCACCTCGTACGGCACCTCGGCGCGGGCCAGGGTCCGCTTCGCCCGGACGATCCGCTGCGCGACGGTGGCCTCGGTGGTGAGGAAGGCGCGGGCGACCTCGTCCGTCCGCAGGCCGCCGATCACCCGCAGGGTGAGCGCGGTGCGGGCCTCGGTGGAGAGCACCGGGTGGCAGGCGGTGAAGACCAGCCGCAGCAGGTCGTCCTCGATCGCGTCGCCGAGCGCCGGGGCGAGCTCCTCGGGGCCCGGCGGGCGCTCGCCCTCCAGTTCACGGCCGAGTTGCGCGAGCTTGCGCGCGTACCGCTGCTCACGGCGGATCAGGTCGATCGCACGGTGCTTCGCGGTGGCGGTCAGCCAGGCGCCGGGGTTGTCCGGCACGCCGGTCGTCGGCCACTGCTCCAGCGCCGCGACCAGGGCGTCCTGGGCGAGTTCCTCGGCGGCGGAGAAGTCACCGACCAGCCGGGTGAGCACGGCGGTGATCCGGGCCGACTCGATCCGCCGGAGCGCGTCGATCGCCCGCTCGGTGTCCTGCCGCCGGGTGGCGGCCCCGGCGGCAGGAGGTGGGATGTCCGAAGCTGCAGGGGTGTCCGAAGCCGTCACAGCCCCCATCAGAGCAGCTTCCGGCCCCGGACACCCGGGGAAGACGCGGGCAGGCCCGGACCGGCCGCGGTCAGCCCTGGATCGGCCGCTGGTTGGCGTCCCGCCAGGCCTGCTCCTTCTCCAGCGTCTCGGCGGAGACCGCGTCGGCCGGGAAGTCGCCGGCCTCGAAGACCGGCCGGATCTCCAGCGTGTCGCCGGGCGCGAACGGTGCCCGCGAGCCCCACTCGACGGCCTCCTCGCGCGAGCTGACGTCGATCACCCAGTACCCCGCCAGCAGCTCCTTGGTCTCCGCGAAGGGCCCGTCCGTCACGGTGGGCCTGCCGCCGTCGGTGTAGGTCAGCCGGACGCCGGTCGAGCTGGGCTTCAGGCCGTCGGCGGCCAGCATCACCCCCGCCTTGATCAGCTCCTCGTTGAACCGGCCCATCGCGGCGATCGCCTCGGAGCTCGGCAGCACACCGGCCTCGGAGTCCGCATTGGCCTTGACCAGCATCATGAATCGCATCGTCTTCTCCCTCGTCGACGGCCCGAAGGCCGCTCGGTCCCGTTCAGGTCCTCAGGTCCCGCTCAGGTCTCCAGGTCCCGCCCGGGTGCTTCCACCCCGTACGTCGATCGCGCCACGGCCGGATCGACAGCCCGGCCGAAGATCTTTCACTTTCGCTTCGGCGCCGCCGGCTCCCCGGAGTTCTGCAGCCGGTCGAACTCCGCCACGTCCGGGTGATGCAGGTCGAAGGCCGGGCACTCGGAGCGGATCCGCGGCAGGGTGACGAAGTTGTGCCGGGGCGGCGGGCAGGAGGTCGCCCACTCCAGCGAGCGGCCGTAGCCCCAGGGGTCGTCGACCTCGACCCGCTGCCCGTACCTGGTGGTCTTCCAGACGTTGTAGAGGAACGGCAGGGTGGACAGGCCGAGCAGGAAGGAGCCGATGGTGGAGACGGTGTTGAGCGTGGTGAAGCCGTCCGAGGCCAGGTAGTCGGCGTAGCGGCGGGGCATGCCCTCGGCGCCGAGCCAGTGCTGGACCAGGAAGGTGGTGTGGAAGCCGACGAAGAGCGTCCAGAAGTGGATCACCCCGACCCCCTCGTCCAGCATCTTGCCGGTCATCTTCGGCCACCAGAAGTAGAACCCGGCGAACATCGCGAAGACCACGGTGCCGAAGACCACGTAGTGGAAGTGGGCGACCACGAAGTACGAGTCGGAGACGTGGAAGTCGATCGGCGGGGAGGCCAGCAGCACCCCGGTCAGACCGCCGAACAGGAAGGTGACCAGGAAGCCGATGCTCCACAGCATCGGGGTCTCGAAGCTGAGCGAGCCGCGCCACATGGTGCCGATCCAGTTGAAGAACTTCACCCCGGTCGGGACGGCGATCAGCAGCGTCATGATGGAGAAGAACGGCAGCAGCACCTGCCCGGTGACGAACATGTGGTGCGCCCAGACGGTGACCGAGAGCCCGGTGATCGCGATGGTGGCGGCGATCAGTCCGGTGTAGCCGAAGACCGGTTTGCGGCTGAAGACCGGGATGATCTCGGTGATGATGCCGAAGAACGGCAGCGCGATGATGTAGACCTCGGGGTGGCCGAAGAACCAGAACAGGTGCTGCCAGAGCATCACCCCGCCGTTGGCCGGGTCGAAGGCGAGCGCGCCGAACTTGCGGTCCGCCTCCAGCACCAGCAGGGCGGCGGCGAGCACCGGGAAGGCGAACAGCACCAGGATGCTGGTGAACAGGATGTTCCAGACGAAGATCGGCATCCGGAACAGCGTCATCCCGGGCGCCCGCAGGCAGACGATGGTGGTGATGAAGTTGACCGAGCCGAGGATCGTCCCGAAGCCGGAGAACGCCAGCCCCATGATCCACATGTCGCCGCCGATGCCCGGACTGTGCTGGATCCCGGACAGCGGCACATAGGCGAACCAGCCGAAGTCCGCGGCGCCGTCGGGGGTCAGGAAGCCGGCCACGACGATCAGCGAGCCGAACAGGTAGAACCAGTACGCGAGCGCGTTCAGCCGGGGGAAGGCGACGTCCGGCGCTCCGATCTGGAGCGGCATGAACCAGTTGGCGAAGCCCGCGAAGAGCGGGGTGGCGAACATCAGCAGCATGATCGTGCCGTGCATGGTGAACGCCTGGTTGAACTGCTCGTTCGAGACGATCTGGGTCCCGGGCCGGGCCAGTTCGGCCCGCATGACCAGCGCCAGCACCCCGCCGATCAGGAAGAACCCGAACGAGGTGGCCATGTACAGGGTGCCGATCTGCTTGTGATCGGTGGTGGTCAGCCAGACCGCCAGCGCCCGGCCCCGGTGGGCCCGGCGGGCGGCGCGCCGGCGGCTGCGCTGGGTGGGCGGCCGGCGCGGGGTGCTCAGGTCGTCCTGGGGCAGAATCGTCACGGCGGCGCACCTTCCGAGGGTGGATCCACCTACGACTACCAGCCACGCCGCAGCGGCACCCGAAACGCGCCCGACCGGCCCCCCGCTGTACCCCTCCCGGGGCAACAGACCGGGCAGCAGACCCGGGCAGCGTCGGCGGCGGCAGCAGGACGCTACCGGCCGGCCATCTGCTCCAGGCGCTCGATCCGCTCCCGCATCGGCGGGTGCGTCGAGAACAGCCTGGCCCCGAACTCCCCCGGGCGGAACGGGTTGGCGATCATCATGTGACTGGCCGTCTGGAGCTGCGGCTCGGGCGGCAGCGGAAGCCGCTGGGTGCCGGCGTCCAGCTTCCGCAGGGCGCTGGCGAGGGCGAGCGGGTCGCCGGTGATCCGGGCGCCGTCCGCGTCCGCCTGGTACTCCCGGGAGCGGCTGACCGCCATCTGGATCAGACCGGCCGCGAGCGGGCCGAGCAGCATGATCAGCAGCATCCCGAACAGGCCGGGCCCGTCGTCGTCCTCGCTGCGGCCGATCGGGATCAGCCAGGCGAAGTTCACCAGGAACATGATCACCGAGGCCAGCGCGCCGGCCACCGAGGAGATCAGGATGTCGCGGTTGTAGACGTGGCTCAGCTCGTGCCCCAGCACGCCCCGCAGCTCGCGCTCGTCCAGCAGCTGCAGGATGCCGTCGGTGCAGCAGACCGCCGCGTTGCGCGGGTTGCGTCCGGTGGCGAAGGCGTTCGGCGCCGGGGTGGGCGAGATGTACAGCCGGGGCATCGGCTGGCGGGCCGCGGTGGAGAGCTCGCGGACGATCCGGTACAGCTGCGGCGCCTCGATCTCGCTCACCGGGCGGGCCCGCATCGCCCGCAGGGCGAGCTTGTCGCTGTTCCAGTAGGCGTAGGCGTTGGTGCCGATCGCGACCACCAGGGCCACCAGCAGACCGGTGCGACCGAAGAAGCTGCCGATCAACAGGATCAGCGCGGACAGGCCGCCGAGTAGTACGGCCGTCCTCAACCCGTTGTGCCCGCGGTGCACGGCAGACCCTCCAAGTGGTGCGCGTGGGAAGCCGTCCGTCCCAACCTCTGCCCAGCTCAACGGCAGGGCGGGCCGGGTTCGTTCCCTCGTGCACCGGAGGCTACCCGCGCCCGCGCGGGGCGGCCGGTCAGAACAGGCTGCCGGTGACCACCTGGAGGACGAGCTGCGGCGCCACCGACAGGACGGCCGCGCCGGCCGCGGTCAGCCCCAGGGTGGCGGCCAGCGGGCCGGGCACCCGGCGGGTCTCGACGGCGCCCTGGGCCGGGGTGAACAGCTTCGCCGTCCACAGCAGGTAGTAGTAGAGCGCGATCGCCACGTTGGCGGCCATGATCACGGCCAGCCAGCCGAGCCCGGCGTCCACGGCGGCCTGGAAGACCACCACCTTGCCGAACAGGCCCACCACGCCGGGCGGCAGGCCGGCCAGGCAGAGCAGGAAGAAGGCCAGCGCCAGCGCGCTCCAGCGGTGCCGGGCGAACAGGCCCCGGTAGTCCTCCAACCGGGTGGCGCCGGAGCGCTGGACGACCGCGACCACCCCGAAGGCGCCGAGGTTGACCAGCCCGTAGATCAGCGCGTACGCGACCGTGGCGCCCAGCGGATCGCCGGAGCCCGCGTAGCCGGCGGCGGCCACCGGCACCAGCAGGTATCCGGCCTGGCCGACCGAGGACCAGGCGAGCAGCCGCACCGCGCTGTGCTCGGTGTCGGGGCGCTGGCGCAGCGCGCCCACGTTGCCGACCGTCATGGTGAGCGCGGCGAGCACCGCGAGCGCCAGGCCCCAGGTGTGCCCGTAGGGGCGGAAGGCGACCGTGCTGACCAGCGCGAGCCCGGACAGGCCGGAGGCCTTGCCGACCACCGAGAGGTAGCCGGCCACCGGCAGCGGGGCGCCGGTGTAGGTGTCGGGCACCCAGAAGTGGAACGGGACTGCGGCGACCTTGAAGGCGAAGCCGACCAGGGTGAGCACCGCACCGGCCTCGGCCAGCGGCCGCAGCTGCCCGGGGGCGTGCGCCAGGCCGTCGGCGACGGCGGTGAGGTGGATCGAGCCGGTGGCGGCGTAGACGAAGCTGACGCCCAGCAGCATCACGGCGGTGGCGGTGACGGAGGAGAGGAAGAACTTCAGCGCGCTCTCCGCGCCCCGCCCGTCCCGGCGCAGCCCGACCAGGGCGAAGGCCGGCAGCGAGGCCACCTCCAGCGCGATGATCAGGGTGGCCAGGTCGCGGGCGGCGGGCAGCAGGGCGGCGCCGCTCGCGCTGGAGAGCAGCAGGAACCAGTACTCGCCGCCGGGCAGCTTCTCCTCGTCCACGGTGTGCAGCGAGAGCAGCGCGGCGATCAGCGCGCCGCCGAGCGCGAGCAGCTGGAAGGCGAGCGCGAAGTGGTCGGCGACGTACGAGCAGGTGCCGGCGCCCTGGAGGCAGAAGGTGGACCGGCTGCCGCCGCGGCTGAGCGGGAGCAGCGCGGCCAGCGCCAGGACCAGGCCGCCGACGGCGGCCACACCGAGTGCCTTCTTGCCGCGTTCGGGCAGCAGCAGGTCGGCCAGCAGCACGGCCAGGCCGGCCAGGGCGGCGATCAGCGGGGGCGCGATCGCCACCCAGTCGACGGACTGGATCAGGCTGCCCGGGTCGGTGACGGCGAGTGAGCTCATGGCGGGCTGCCCCAGGAGATGAGTGCCGGTCGGGTGGCTGAGCACGGGTCAGCCACCCCCGAGGAGGTGCTTGACGGCCGGGTCGGACAGGCTGAGCAGCAGGGCCGGCCACAGGCCCGCGACCAGGGTGAGCGCGGCCAGCGGGGTCCAGCTGACGGCCTCGTACGGGCGCAGGTCGGGCAGCTCGGCGACCAGCGGCGGCTGCTCGGGGTCGCCCATGCAGACCCGCTTGACCACCAGCAGCAGGTAGCCGGCGGTGAGCAGGGTGCCGACGCCGGCCAGCACCATGTAGGTCAGGAACGCGGGCCGGGACAGCCCGGCGGCCGGGTCGAACGCGCCGAACATGGCGAGCAGTTCGCCCCAGAAGCCGGCCAGCCCCGGCAGGCCCAGGCTGGCGACGGCGGCGAAGGCGAGCAGGGCACCGATCCGCGGCGCCCGGCCGTACAGGGCCGCGCCGGTGGCGCCGGCCAGGGTGTCCAGGTCCGCGGTGCCGTAGCGGTCCTTGAGCGCGCCGACCAGGAAGAACAGCAGGCCGGTGATCAGGCCGTGCCCGATGTTGGCGAACAGCGCGCCGTTGACGCCGACCTGGGTGAGGGAGGCGATGCCCAGCAGCACGAAGCCCATGTGGCCGACCGAGGAGTACGCGATCAGCCGCTTGAGGTCGCCCTTGGCGCCGGGGCGGGCCAGTGCCAGGCAGGCCAGCGAGCCGTAGACGATGCCGACGGCGGCGAACGCCCCGAGGTAGGGCGCGAAGGTGGCCGCGCCCTGCGGCACGATCGGGAGCAGCACCCGGACCAGGCCGTAGGTGCCCATCTTCAGCAGCACGCCGGCGAGCAGCACCGAGCCGACGGTGGGCGCCGCGGTGTGCGCGTCCGGGAGCCAGCTGTGCAGCGGCCAGGCCGGGGCCTTGACCGCGAGGCCGACCAGGATGGCGAGGGCGGCGATCACCTGGGTGGTGTGGGTGAGGCCGCTGCCGTGCGCGTCGGCGAGCCGGGTCATGTCGAAGGTGCCCGCGTCGAGGCCGATCAGCAGGAAGCCGAGCAGCATCACGGCCGAGCCGAGCAGGGTGTAGAGGATGAACCGGCCGGCTGCGGGCACCTTGCGCCCGCTGCCCCAGCGGGCGATCAGGAAGTACATCGGGATCAGCACGGTCTCGAAGGCCAGGAAGAACAGCACCAGGTCCAGCACCGCGAAGGTGGCGAGCATGCCGACCTCCAGCAGGAGCAGCAGGCCGGTGAACGCCCGTCCGCCGGGTACGCCCTCGCCGCTGGGCAGCCGCTTGGTGGAGTACACCGCGCAGAGCAGCGTGAGCAGCGCGGTGAGCACCAGCAGCGGCAGCGAGATGCCGTCCACACCGAGGTGGAAGCGGACCCCGATGGCGGGGATCCAGTCGGTGTCGGTGACCGCCTGCATCCGGCTCGGCCGGTCGTGGTCGAAGCCGGCGGCCAGCACGACGGCCAGGGCCAGCACCGCGCCGGTGACGGCGACCCCGAGCCACAGCGCGCGCCGGTCGGAGGTCGCCCGGTCGGGGCCGAGCGGGGCCAGGGTCGCGGCGGCGCCGAGCAGCGGCAGCAGCAGGAGGGCGATGAGGACCGCGTTCATCGGGTGCTCCAGGTTCGGGCTGCGGGTCGGCGGGGTCGGCGCTGCTGGTGACGGTTCATGAGCCGACCGCCACCAGGACGGCGAGCAGGACGGCGCCGGCCAGCAGGGCGCTCAGGTAGGTCTGGGCGTTGCCGGTCTGGGTCCTGCGGACCAGCCACCCCAGCAGGTTGGTGCCGTCGCCGGCGCCCCGGACGTAGGTCTCGACGACCTCGCGGTCCAGGAACCGGACCAGCCGGGCGGCCGCGGCCGTCGGCCGGACGAACAGCGCGCTGTACAGCCGGTCGACGCCGAAGCCGTGCTGGGCGGGCCGGTACAGCGGGCCGAGCAGCCGGCGGCCGGGGTCGGCGGGCACGTGCTCGACGGCCGGCGGGCCGGCCTGCTCGGGCACCCGTTCCTCGCTGGCCCGGCGGGCGGGCGCCGGCCGGGCGGTGGCGGCCCGCCAGGCGGCGTACGAGACCAGGATGCCCACCAGGGCGAGCCCGGTGCCGATCACCGCGGTGGCGGTGGAGGGCCGCAGCGAGCCGCCGTCCAGCAGCTCGGGCAGCCAGTCGGTGCGCAGGCTGGTGATGCCGAAGGCCATGGTGGGCACCGCCAGCACCCACAGCGGCCAGCGCATCGCGGGCGGCTCGGCCTGGCCGGGGTCGGCCTCGTCGGGTTCGGGTGAGTACGGCGCGCCCGACTCGGGGGCGGTCGCCTCCGGGCCGGCGGTGATCGGGGCCGCGGCGACCGGGGCCGCGGCTACCGGGGCTGCGGCGACCGGAGCCGCGGCCGCCTTGCCGTGGAAGGCGACCAGCCACATCCGGGTGGCGTAGGCGGCGGTGAGCACCGCGGTGAGCCCGGCCGAGAGCAGCACGATCCAGCCGGCGGCCGAGGGCACCGCGGAGGCGGGGCCGAGGCCGCCGGTGAGCGCCTCGCCGGTGGCGGCGTGTTCGGCGGCGGTGAACACCGCCTCCTTGCTGAAGAAGCCGGAGAACGGCGGCAGGCCGACCAGCGCGACCAGCGCGATGCCCATCGTCCAGTAGGCGTCCGGGACCTTGCCGCGCAGGCCGGGGATCTTGGACATCGCCGAGATGGAGTTGGTGTGCGCGGCGTGGATCACCACACCGGCGGCGAGGAACAGCAGGGCCTTGAAGGCGCCGTGGCTGACCAGGTGGAAGACGGCCGCCTCCCGGTCGCCGGCGGCCAGCGCGCCGGCCATGTAGCCGAGCTGGCCGACGGTGGAGTAGGCGAGCACCCGCTTGAGGTCGTCCTGGGCGAGGGCGCACAGCGCCGAGCCGACCATGGTGACGGCGGCCATCACGGCCAGCACCACCAGGGCGGCGCCGGAGAGCAGGAAGACCGGGAGCAGCCGGGCCACCAGGTAGATGCCGGCGGCGACCATGGTGGCCGCGTGGATCAGCGCGGAGACCGGGGTCGGGCCGGCCATCGCGTCCGGGAGCCAGGTGTGCAGCGGGAACTGCGCGCTCTTGCCGGCCACCCCGGCGAGCAGCAGCAGCGCGATCAGGGTGGGGTGGCCGAGCCGGCCCTCGCCGGCGGCGGTGAGCACCCCGTCGATCCGGAAGGTCCCGGCGTCGGCGCCGAGCAGGAAGATGCCGAACAGGAACGGCACGTCGCCGAGCTTGGTGACCAGGAAGGCCTTCAGCGAGGCCGCGCGGGCGTCGGCGCTCTCCCAGTGGTGGCCGATCAGGAAGTACGAGCAGATGCCCATGACCTCCCAGCCGACCAGAAGGATGATCAGGTCGCCGGAGTAGACCACCAGGAACATGGCCGCCGTGAACAGCGAGACCAGTGCCGCGTACGAGGGGTAGCGCGGGTCCTCGCGGAGGTAGGCCGTGGAGTAGACCTGCACGCAGACGGCGACCAGGCCGACCAGCACCGAGATCAGCGAGCTGTAGCCGTCCAGGTGGATGGCGAGGAAGATGCCGGGGCCGCCGGTCGGGGCGAGCCGGGTGGCGGCGTCCAGACTCTGGCCGGTGCCGAGCTGGAGGGCGACCACCAGGGCCAGCACGGCGGAGGCCGCGACCGGCAGGATCGCCAGCGGCCGGGCGAAGCCGGGGGCGCGGCGGCCGGTGGCCAGGGTGGCGGCCGCGCCGAGCGCGGGCAGCACGGGGACGAGGACGGGCAGCGCGAGGTTCATGCGGCGGCCTGGCCCTTCAGCTCGGCGGCGGCGGTCTCGGCGGCGGCAGCCTCGGCCGGGTCGCCGAGCGCGGTGACCCGGTCGATGTCGGCGGTCCCCCGGGTCCGGAAGACCAGCAGCACGACGGCCAGGCCCAGGCCGATCTCGGCGGCGGCGACGGTGATGGTGAACAGGGTGAGCGCCTGTCCGGCGTGCAGGGTGTCGCGCAGCCAGACGTCGAAGGCGACCAGGTTGAGGTTGACGGCGTTGAGCATCAGCTCGACCGACATCAGCACCAGGACGACGTTCCGCCGGGCGAGCACGCCGTACACGCCGACGCAGAACAGCAGCGCGGCGAGGACGGCCGGGTAGGCGAGGTGCATCGGGTCAGCGCTCCTGCGTCGGGGCGGCGGGGGCGGGGGCGTTGGCGGCACCGGCGGGGGCGGCAGCGGCGGGGGGACGGGGGCCGCCCACGGGCTTGCCCGCCCGCAGCCTGCCGGCCCGCGGCCGGGGCACCCGGCCGTTGCCGGTGCGGGAGAGCACGATCGCGCCGACCAGCGCGGCCAGCAGCAGCACCGACAGCGCCTCGAAGGGCAGCACCCAGTACCGGAAGAGCATCTCGCCGGTCGCCCTGGTGCTGCCGCCCCCGGCACCGAGGTCGACCCAGGCGGAGCGGAACGCGTCCACCACCAGGGTGACCAGGGTGGCGCCGGACGCGAGTGCGACGCCGAGCGCGACCCAGCGGTTGCCGGAGTCGGCGTCGGGCGAGCGGCCGATCGGCGCCCTGGTCAGCATCAGGCCGAAGAGCACCAGCACCACGACCGAACCGAGGTAGATCAGCACCTGGACCCAGGCGATGAACTCGGCGGTCAGCAGCAGGAACTCGATCGCCAGGCCGCCGAGCGCGACCACCAGCCACAGCGCGGCGTGCACCAGCTGCTTGGTGGTCACCGAGACCACGGCGGAGCCGAGCACCACCAGGCCGACCAGCAGGAAGACGATCTCCACCCCGGTCGGGGAGAGGAAGGAGCGGGTGGCCGGGTCGAGCGAGCCGGCGGCGGCGAGCAGACGGCCCGTCACCGGTCACCTCCTTCGGCTTCGGCGGCCTGCGCGGCGGCGGCCAGCTTGTCGGCGGCCTTGCGCGCCATCCCGATCTCCTTCGGCTCCTCGGCCCCCGGGTCGTGCGCCGGCGGCGGCGGGACGGTCCACATCCACTCGCGCAGCCGGTCGCGCTCGTGGGTGAGTTCCAGGATGTCGGTCTCCGCGTACTCGAACTCCGGCGACCAGAAGAGCGCGTCGAACGGGCAGACCTCGATGCAGATCCCGCAGTACATGCAGAGCGAGAAGTCGATCGCGAACCGGTCCAGCACGTTGCGGGTGCGGGCCCGGGCGTTCGGGTCGGCGGCCGGCAGCGTCTCCTTGTGGGAGTCGATGTAGATGCACCAGTCGGGGCACTCGCGGGCGCAGAGCATGCAGACCGTGCAGTTCTCCTCCAGCAGCGCGATCACCCCGCGGGTGCGCGGCGGCAGTTCGGGCTGCACGTCGGGGTACTGCGCGGTGACGGTCTTCTTCGTCATCGTCCGCAGCGTCACGGCCAGGCCCTTGGCCAGGCCACTTCCTGGGATCCGCATCAGGAGATCGCCACCTTGATGATGCCGGTGAGGGCCAGCTGGAGGAGCGCGAGCGGGATCAGGCCGGTCCACGCGAACTTCATCAGCTGGTCCTCGCGCAGCCGGGGGTAGGTGACCCGGATCCAGATCACCACGAAGGCCAGCGCGAAGGTCTTGAGCAGCGTCCACAGCCAGCCCAGCGAGTCCGGGCCCGGGCCGTGCCAGCCGCCGAGGAAGAGCACCGCCGTCAGCGCGGAGACCACCAGGATGCCCGCGTACTCGGACAGCAGGAACAGCGCGAAGCGCAGGCCGGTGTACTCGGTGTACGCGCCGAAGATGATCTCGGAGTCGGCCACCGGCATGTCGAACGGCGGCCGCTGCAGCTCGGCCAGGCCGGCCGTGAAGAACACGAACGCGCCGATCGCCTGCCATGGCAGCCACCACCAGTGGAAGCCGTCCACGATGCCGGTCAGCGAGACCGTCCCGGCCGCCATCGCCACCGAGGCGGCGGCCAGCAGCATCGGCAGCTCGTACGACATCAGCTGGGCGGCCGCGCGCAGGCCGCCGAGCAGCGAGAACTTGTTGGCCGACGCCCAGCCGGCCATCAGCGAGCCGAGCACGCCGATACCCATCACGGCCAGCACGAAGAACAGCCCGGCGTCCACCGCCTGACCGACCAGCCCGTTCGGGCCGATCGGGATCACCAGCAGCACCACCAGGTACGGCAGCAGGGCGACGGCCGGGGCCAGCTGGAAGACCCGGCGGTCGGCGCCGGCCGGGACGATGTCCTCCTTCTGCGCGAACTTCACGCCGTCGGCGACCAGCTGCGCCCAGCCGTGGAAGCCGCCGGCGTACATCGGGCCGAGCCGGCCCTGCATGTGGGCCATCACCTTGTGCTCGGTCTGGCCGATCACCAGCGGCAGGGTCAGGAAGGCCACCAGGGTGCCGACGCAGCGCAGCAGCGTGTCGATCAGGTTCACGCGCTGTCTCCGTCCTGGTCGGGCGTCTGCGAGGTCCCGGGCTGCGGGGTCTCCGGCTGCGGGGTCCCGGGCTGCGGGGTCCCGGGCTGCGGGCTCTCGGGCTGCGGCTCCGGGGCCTCCGGAGCCTCGGGGGTTTCGGCGGCCTCGGGGGTCCCGGGCTCCGGCTCGGCCGGCCCGTGCGCGGGCACCGGTGAGTGCCAGGGCGCGTCCGAGGACCGGGTCCGGGCGGGCCGCCCGGGCGCAGCCGGTGCCTCGGCGGCCTGGGCCGCCTCGGCAGGCGCGGCAGGCGCGGCGGCCTGGCTCGCGGACCCTTCGCCGACGCTCCGGGTGCGGCGCGGCCGGTCGGCCCGGATCTCGGGCGCCTCGGCGGCGCCGGCCTCCGGCTGGCTCACCGAGCCCGCCTCGACGCTGCGCGCCCGGCGCGGCCGGACCTCGCCCGCCGCGCCCTCGGCTGCTGCCGCGGCGGCGCGCGGGGTACGGGCGGCGGCGCCCGCCCGGGCACCGCGCGCGGGGCGCTCGGCGACCGGCGGCAGGGTGCCCTTGAGCGGCCCCCACTCGTTCGGGTCCGGGACCCCGGGCGGCTGCATCTTGCGCCGGGCCGGGCCGTCGCCCTCGGACTCGCCGGGCTCCTTGGCACCGGGCCAGGCCTTGGCGACCCGGGCCGCCAGCACGAAGTCCTTGCGCAGCGGGTGGCCCTCGAAGCCGTCCGGGAGCAGCAGGGTGATCAGGTGCGGGTGCCCGGCGAAGTCGATGCCGAACATCTCGTGGGTCTCCCGCTCGTGCCAGCCGGCGCCGGCGTAGACCTGGACGGCGGTCGGCAGCACGGCCTTGTCCCGCGGGATCCGGGTGCGCAGCAGCAGGTGGCGGACGGCGGGCTCGCCGAGCGCGGCCAGGTGGGCGCAGACCGAGTAGCCGTCGGCGAGCTCGTCCACGGCGCTCAGCCAGTCGAAGTAGCTCAGGCCCAGACGGTCGCGGGCGGCGGTGAGCGCCTCGATCCAGTGCTCGGCCGGGACGTCGACGGTGAGCAGCTGGTACGCCTCGGCGGCGGTGGCCCACTCGCCGATCGCGGCGGCGGTCTCCTCGGGGGTGCGGCTCATCGGTCCGCCTCCCCGGGGCCGGCCACCAGCGGGCGGCGCAGCGCGGAGACGGGCGCGGCGTACCGCTCCGGCAGCGACTCGGCGGCGATCTTCTCCTGGAGCTTGAGGATGCCCTGCAGCAGCGCCTCGGGCCGCGGCGGGCAGCCGGGCACGTAGACGTCCACCGGGATGATCTGGTCGACGCCCTTGGTCACGGAGTAGGAGTCCCAGTAGGGGCCGCCGGAGTTGGAGCAGGCGCCGAACGAGATGACGTACTTGGGCTCGGGCATCTGCTCGTAGAGGCGCTTGACGGCCGGGGCCATCTTGTCCGTGACGGTGCCCGAGACGATCATCAGGTCGGCCTGCCGGGGGCCGGGCGCGAACGGGATGACACCCATCCGGATGAAGTCGTGTTTGGCCATCGACGCGGCGATGAACTCGATCGCGCAGCAGGCGAGGCCGAAGTTGAAGCACCAGAGGCTGTAGCGGCGGCCCCAGTTCAGCACCACCTTGACCGGGTCCGGCGCCAGCCGGGCGAGCGGGCCGAGGCGCCGCTGTTCGACCGCCACACCGGGCCGCGCCGGGTCGGGCATCCCGAGCGGGACGGGGCCGCCGGAGCCGTGCGAGTGGGTCACGTCCATTCCAGAACGCCCTTCTTCCAGGCGTAGAGCAGTCCGACCGCGAGGAAGGCGATGAAGACGAACATCTCCACCAGCGTGGTCGCGCCGTAGCCGGCGGCGGCGAACACGGTCGCCCACGGGAACAGGTAGATCGCGTCGACCGCGAAGATCACGTACAGGAAGGCGTAGACGTAGTACCGGATCTGGGTGTGCGCCCAGCCCTCGCCCACCGGGTCGACGCCGCACTCGTAGGTGAGCAGCTTCTCCGGGGAGTACACCACCGGCCGCAGCAGGCGGTTGGCGGTGAACGCCACCGCGACGAAGAGCACGCCGATGACCGCCAGCAGGCCTACCGCCGCATACGCGTCGAAGTAGCCGCTGCCCACGGCAGGGTCGGCAGCGACCAGCTGCCCCTCCATGCGTTCGCCTCCACATCGGGCGGCCCACCGGGCCCACGGCCCGATCGGATCACCGCTCTTCTTTACACACCCATAACCATCACTCAGGCGTGAGTCTAAGTGCACGGCCCGCTTGCTCCGGAACCTGCCCGTCCCGCAAGACGGCCGGGGTGGGGTTATCCCCAGGATGGGGACGGAGATCACCCCCATGGCCCCGGCCGGGGCGCACCGGGGATGCTGGTGCTCCTGGTCGACCGAGAGGGTGGAAGCCGATGGATACCGCGGAGCACCGACCGGCGGAGCCCCGCCGCCCGTCGCTGTACGGAGCGCAGCTGTGGGGTCAGGTGCAGCACCTGCTGCTGAACCTGCCGGTCGGCCTCGCCGGGTTCGTCTTCACCGTGGTCACCCTGACCGTCGGGCTGGCCCTCTCGGTGACCGTGGTCGGGCTGCCGCTGCTGGCCTTCGGGCTGACCGGCTGCCGCTGGCTGGGTGCGGTGGAGCGGGCCAGGGCGCGGGCCGCGCTCGGGGCCACGGCGCAGGAGCCGGGGCCGCCGGTGCGGCGCCGCAACGGGGTGTCGGGCTGGGTGAGCGCCGTGTTGACGGACTCGCTCGGCTGGCGGTCGGCGCTGTTCAACGTGGTGCTGCTGGTCTGGGGGATCCTCAGCTTCACGCTGACCCTGGTGCTGCTGGTGGTCGGCTGGCCGGTGCTGCCGTGGGTGGTGCGCTGGATGTCCGAACTGGAGCGGATGCTGGTGGACAGCCTGCTGGCACCGAACGCGCTGGCGCTGCGGGTGCACGAGCTGGAGGAGGACCGCGGGGCGGTGGTGGACACCGCCGCGGCCGACCTGCGCCGGATCGAGCGCGATCTGCACGACGGGGCGCAGGCCCGGCTGGTCGCCCTGGCGATGGACCTCGGCCTGGCGAAGGAGAAGCTGGCCGAGACGGACACCCCGGAGGGCATCGCGTCCGCCGCCGCGATGGTGGGCGCCGCGCACGGCGAGGTGAAGCTCGCCCTCCAGGAGCTGCGCGACCTGGCCCGGGGCATCCACCCGGCGGTGCTGACCGACCGCGGGCTGGACGCGGCGCTGTCCGCGGTGGCGGCCCGCTGCACCGTCCCGGGCGGGGTCAAGGTGCACGTCGACCTCAGGGGCGCCGAGCGGCCGGACTCGGCCGTGGAGGGCATCGCCTACTTCACCGTCAGCGAGTTGCTCACCAACATCTCCAAGCACGCGGGCGCGCGCTCGGCCACGGTGGACGCCTGGCGGGTCGAGGACCGGCTGATGCTGCTGGTGCAGGACGACGGCAAGGGCGGCGCGGCCGCCTACCCGGGCAGCGGGCTGGCCGGCCTGGCCGAGCGGATCGGGGCGGTGGACGGGGTGTTCCTGGTGGAGAGCCCGGCCGGCGGGCCGACCAGCATCACCGTCGAACTGCCGTGGCGGACCAGGGCGGCCCGCACCTGATCCGCCCGGTGGTTCGGGCCCGGCGGTCCGCCTCCCTTGCGCGGTACGGTCCGCCGGGCCCGGGTCCTGGGCCCCGCTACAGGGTGCCGAGGGTGACGTCGGCGGTCTTGGTCTGACCGTCGCGCTGGTAGGTGACGGTGGTCTTCGCACCGGGCTGGAGCGAGGCCAGTGCCGTGGTGAGCGCGCCGATGGTGGTGATCCGGGTGTCGCCCAGCTTGGTGATCACATCGCCCGGCTGCAGCCCGGCCGCGGCGGCCGCGCCGCCGGCCACCACGGTGACGATCGCGGCGCCGGCGGGCTGGAAGTTGCTGTCGAAGTAGGTGCGGGCGGTGATGCCCAGGGCGGCCCGGCCGGAGTTGGCCACCGTGCCGGTCTTGATCAGCTGGTCGGCGATGCCGGTGACGGTGGCCGCCGGGATGGCGAAGCCGATACCGGGGGCGGCGCTGCCGTTCAGCTCCTGGTCGACGGCGGCCAGGGTGTTGATGCCGATCACCTGGCTGGAGAGGTTGACCAGGGCGCCGCCGCTGTTGCCGGGGTTGATGTCGGCCGAGGTCTGCACCATGTTGCCGATGGTCGCCCCGGGCGAGTCCGGGCTCTGCGGCTCGGTGACGGTCCGCCCGGTGGCCGAGACGATGCCCTGGGTGACGCTGCTGGCCAGGCCGAGCGGGCTGCCCATGGCCAGGGTGATCTGCCCGACCTCCACCTTGCCGCTGTCGCCGAAGACGGCCGGCCTGAGGCCGCTCGGCACGGCGGAGAGCTTGATCACCGCGAGGTCGGACTCCGGGAAGCTGCCGACCAGGGTGGCGTCCAGCGGTTTGGTGCTGTTGGCGAGGGTGACGGTGAAGTTCTTGGCGTCGCCCACCACGTGCGCGTTGGTGACGATGTCGCCCTTGTCGTCGTAGACGATGCCGGAGCCGAGGCTGTCGCCGGCGGTGATCTGGACCACCGAGGGCAGCACGTCGGAGATCACCCGCCGGTAGTCGCTCTCCAACTGGTTGCCGCCGGACGGGGAGGCCGAGGCGCCGGTCGAGGACGAGGACGTGTTCGAGCCCGAGGAGGAGGCGGCCGCGGACGAGGAAGAGGCGGCGCCGCCGGAGCACCCCGTGAGCAGCAGGCCGGTCAGGGCGAGCGTGCCGGGGATCAGCCGGACCTTCGGCCCGGTCGGGCGGGGGCCGGCCGGGATCGGTCGGGTCGGTTCCTTCTTGGGGCGCACCTGAGCTTCCTCCAGGTTCGTGCGTATACGGTCAGCAGCGGGGTTCCGGTACTTCAAAGCCCCGAAACAGGCCGAACTTTGTCAGCATTTCACCTTTATGTCCGATTCCCCGGTAAGGCGCGCCCCATAGGATGCGGCCTATGACTTGGTTGATCACAGGTGGGGCCGGTTACATCGGCGGGCATGTCACGCAGCAGCTGGTCGAGGCCGGCGAGCAGGTCGTCGTGCTCGACGACCTCAGCAGCGGGGCCGCCGAGCGGCTGCCCGCCGGAGTGCCGCTGGTGGTCGGCTCGACCCTGGACCGGGCGGCCCTCGACCGGGCGATCGGCGAGCACGGCGTCACCGGGGTGCTGCACATCGCGGCCAAGAAGCAGGTCGGCGAGTCGGTCACCGAGCCGCTGCGCTACTACCAGGAGAACGTCGAGGGCCTGCGGGTGGTGCTGGAGGCCGCCGCCGCGGCCGGCGTGAGCCGGGTGCTGTTCTCCTCCTCCGCCGCCGTCTACGGCATGCCGGACGTCGAGCTGGTCACCGAGGACACCCCCTGCGAGCCGATCAACCCGTACGGCGAGACCAAGCTGGTCGGCGAGTGGCTGATCAACGCCGCCGCCAAGGCACACGGCCTGTCCACCGTCTCGCTGCGCTACTTCAACGTCGCCGGCGCGGCCTCGCCCGAGCTGTCCGACGAGGGCGTCACCAACCTCGTCCCGATGGTCTTCGAACGGCTGACGGCCGGCCGGGCCCCGCGGGTCTTCGGCGCCGACTACCCGACCCCGGACGGCACCTGCGTCCGCGACTTCATCCACGTCGCCGACATCGCCTCGGCCCACGTCGCCGCCGTCAAGCGGCTGAACGCCGCCACCGAGCAGGTCAACCTGACCCTCAACATCGGCCGCGGCGAGGGCGTCTCGGTCCAGGAGATGCTCGCCGTGATCGGCCGGGTCACCGGCTACGACACCACCGCCGAGGTCACCCCGCGCCGTCCCGGCGACCCGGCCCGGGTGGTGGCCTCCGCCGACCTGATCCACAAGGAGCTGGACTGGACGGCGCGGTACGAGGTCGAGGCGATGGTGGCCTCGGCCTGGGACGGCTGGTGCGCCCGCCACCCCGAGGCCCGCCGCCGGGCCTGACCCCGGCCGCACGACCGAGGGCCCGTCCACGTCACGCCGACGCGGACGGGCCCGCCGTCGATCGGGCCCCGTCGCCCTCCGGGGCCTACGGCACCGCCGTGCCGTAGAACGAGTCGAGCGCGTACACGCAGCGGTCCTTGCTCCCGACGAAGACCCGGCCGCCGACCGCCACCGGGGAGCCGGTCAGCTCGCCCTTGGTGCCCAGCTCCCAGCGCAGCCGGCCGGTCGCCAGGTCCACCGTGTGCAGCGAGTGGTCCTTGCTGCCGATGTGCACCAGCCCGTCGGCGACCGCGGGCAGCCCGACGATCTCCCCCCGGGTGGTGTAGCGCCAGCGCTCCCGCCCGGTGGCGGTGTCGAAGGCGAACAGCGTGTCGCCCGAGCCGAGCAGCGCGGTGTCCTCGGCGAGCACCACCGGCTCGGCCCCCTGCCGGCCCGCCGTACGGGCGCGCCAGCGCTCCCGCCCGGTGGCCGCGTCCAGCGCGTACAGGGTGCCCAGGTAGTCCGCGACGTAGACGGCGGCGCCGTCCACCGCGGGCGGGGAGAACAGCACCACCGGTGCGTCGAAGCGCCAGCGCTCCGCGCCGGTGGCGGCGTCCAGCGCGTGCACCCTCGTCCCCGCGGTCAGGTGGACCACCCCGGCGCGCCCGACCGGGCGGGACGGGACCTCCTCGCCGACCTGGAAGGACCAGCGCAGCCCGCTGCCCCGCGGGTCGACGCAGCGCAGCCGCCCGGCGCCGTAGTAGTACGCGCTGCCGCCGACCAGGGCCGGACCGGACTGCGGGTTCTCGTAGTCCTGCTGGGCGTCGTCCGCCCGCCACAGCTCGGCGCCGCTGGCGGCCGAACGCAGCTGCACCCCGCCGCCCCTGATCCCGCAGCAGAGCACCCCGTCGGCGGCGTCCAGCGAGTAGATCCAGCCGTCCAGCGAGCTGCGCCAGCGCTCGGTGCCGTCGGCGACGTCCACCGTGTACAGGTGCGGGCCGTCGGCCGCGTGCACCCGTCCGGCGTCCACCGCCAGCGCCCAGGCCACGTCCCGGGTCTTGTAGCGCCGCTCGCCGGAGGCGATGTCCAGCGCGTGCACCTCGAAGCTGGAGACGAACAGCGTTCCGTCCGCCACCACCGGGGTGCCCCAGACGTCGTTGGACATCCGGAACCGCCAGGGCCGCCAGCGGGCCACCGGCCCGGCCTGGGACGGCAGGGCGGGCGGCGGCGCCACCGGCGCGTGCGACGCCCCGGTGCGGCGGACCCAGTCCGTACCGGCGGGCGGGGCTGCGGGGGCGACGCTGCCGGTCTGGTCGGCGCGCGGCCCGGGCCCTATCCGTACCGAGGCGCCGGGCAGCCGCACCTCGGCATCGGAGCCGGCCGCCGGACGGCTGCCGCGGATCTTCTCGGTGGCCGCGTCGGCGCCCAGCGAGCCGCCGTCCGTGCGCGGGTCGGCGAGCCGGGCCGGCGGGGCCGGCGGGTGGGCCGGCTGCGGCAGCCGCACCGGCGGCGGGGGCGCCTGGTGGACCGGCCGCGGCTGCACCGGCACGGGCGGCAGCGGCCGGCGGCTGCGCTTGCGCTCGATCAGGTCCAGCGCGGCCGGCGGCAGCCAGTCCCCGGCCTCCCCGGAGGCGTCGTCCCGGGAGAACAGGTGCGGGGCCAGCTCGGCCTGCAGCTGGGCCGGGGTCGGCCGGTGCTCGGCGGCCGGCCGCATGCAGGCCCGGACCAGGTCCACCAGCTCCAACGGCAGCCCGGACAGGTCGGGCTGGTCCCGCAGCAGCTGGAACACCGTCTCCACCGGGTTGGCGCCGCGGTAGGGGGCGTGGCCGGTGGCACAGAAGACGATCAGCGAGCCGAGCGAGAAGATGTCGCTGGCCCCCTTGACGCTGCGGCTGTCCCTGGCCTGCTCGGGCGACATGTAGGCGGGGGTGCCGACCGCGACGTTGGTCATGGTCAGCCGGGTGTTGGAGACCCCGGCCGCGATGCCGAAGTCGATCACCCGCGGACCGTCCTCGACCACCAGCACGTTGGACGGCTTCAGGTCGCGGTGCACCAGCCCGGCGTGGTGGATCGACTGCAGCGCCTCGGCGATCCCGGCGGTGAGCCAGCGGACCGCGTCCACCGGCAGCGGACCGCACTCGTTGACCAGGTCCTCCAGGGAGGGCGCGGGCACGTAGGCGGTGGCCAGCCAGGGCACCGCCGCGTCCGCGTCCGCGTCGACCACCGCCGCGGTGTAGAAGCCGCCGACCGTCTTGGCCGCCGCGATCTCCCGGGCGAACCGCACCCGGAACAGGTCGTCCTCGGCCAGTTCGCTGCGCACGGTCTTGATGGCGACCCGCCGGCCGGAGGCCGACCGGGCCAGGTAGACCAGGCCCATCCCGCCCGCGCCGAGCCGCCCGAGCACCTCGAAGGGCCCGATCCGTCTCGGGTCGTGCGCCGTCAGCTGGTCCACTCCGTAGCCACCTCCCCTTCTGCCGCCACCCATCGGGTGCCGGACCCGATTGTCCAATGCCCACCCCCCGGGATCCAATCTCCCCCGCCCACACCGCGTCGCCGGTTGCCCGGCCCCCCTCCGCGCCGCTGCGGCCCCGGACCGCCGCGGGGCGATCTGACGGTTCGGCGGTCGTCACCCTCGGTCATCCGACCGCCCTTCAGCCGACCCCTCGTCACGCTGTGGGGTCATCAGTGCACGGGGGGGCTTCAACAGCATCGGAGCAGTCCGTTGAAATTCCGTCCGTACACTCCTGGGGCGCACTGCTTTAGCACCCCCGAGCGGCGTAATAGTCGCATCACCGAATCGCGCCAAGATCTCGCCACGGTAAGCTGACGGCATGACAGGACAAGTTCGCACCGTCGACGGTCGCGTCGCCGGGCGACGCGGACAGGAGACGCGGCAGAAGCTGCTCGACTGCCTCCGCGAGATGCTCAGCACGTCGCCCTATCGGGACGTCAAGGTCATCGACGTCGCCCGTATGGCGGGTACCTCCCCCGCGACCTTCTACCAGTACTTCCCGGATGTCGAGGGCGCCGTCCTCGAGATCGCAGAGGAAATGGCCGAGGACAGCGGCGGGCTCAAAGAGCTCGTCGATGGAAAGTCCTGGGCGGGAAAGACCGGCTACGCCACTTCGGAAGATCTGGTGGACGGATTCCTCGCCTTCTGGCGCAAGAACGACGCCATTCTGCGCGTCGTCACTCTCGGTGCGGCCGAGGGGGACAAGCGGTTCTTCAAGCTCCGCATGAAGGTCCTCAACTCGGTCGCCGGTCCGCTCGCCGAGGCGGTGAAGGCGAACCAGGGCAAGACCGACAAGTCGGTCGATCCGGCGGCATTCGCCGGTGCACTGGTCTCGCTGCTGGCCGCAGCCGCCGAGCACCAGAAGGCGTTCACCTCCTGGGGCGTGAAGGTCAAGGACCTCAAGCCCAACCTGGCACTCCAGGTGTACCTGGGCGTCGCCGGGAAGAAGCCGCCCAAGTAGGGACGCCACCACCCACCCACCCGTCCATCCAGCGCGCAGCTCCCGGCCTCCTGTCCGGGGTGTGTCGGACGGCGGCCGTGTCCTCGGGGGAGGTCCGCCGACGTACCGTGACGCGCACCAACGAGTCGCAACACCACCGTGGGGCGGCCGGAACCGAGCTGGTTCCGGCCGCCCCACGGGCGCGTGCGGGTACGGCTGCGCGGCTACGGGCAGCGCACCACCTGGCCGGCGTACGCCAGGCCGCCGCCGAAGCCGAAGAGCAGCACCGGGTCGCCGGAGACCAGCTCGCCCCGCTCGACCAGCTTGGAGAGCGCCAGCGGGATCGAGGCGGCGGAGGTGTTCCCCGAGTCCACCACATCCCGGGCCACCACCGCGTCCGGCGCGCCGAGCTTGGCGGCGATCGCGTCGATGATCCGCAGGTTGGCCTGGTGCGCGACGAAGCCCTTCAGCTCGGCCGGCTCCAGCCCCGCCTTGCGGCAGGTCTCGCGGGCCAGCGGGGCGATCGCGGTGGTCGCCCAGCGGAACACGGCCTGGCCCTGCTGGCTGATGGTCGGGTCCCACCCGGTGATCACCACGGCGTCGCCCTTCTCCGGGGTCGACCCCCAGACCACCGGGCCGATCCCGGACTGCTCGTCCGGCACCGCCTCGACCACGGCCGCGCCGGCGCCGTCGCCGAAGATCACGCAGGTGGAGCGGTCGGTCCAGTCGATGGTGTCCGACATCCGCTCGGCGCCGATCACCAGCGCCCTGGTGGCCGAGCCGGCCCGGATCGCGTGGTCGGCGGTGGCCAGCGCGTAGGAGAAGCCCGAGCAGACCGTGTTGATGTCGTACGCGGCCGGGGACGGCACGCCGAGCCGGGCGGCGACCGCGGCGGCGGTGTTGGGGCTGCGCTCGACGGCGGTGCAGGTGGCGACCACCACCAGGTCGATCTCGCCGGCCTGGAAGCCGCTGCCGGCCAGCGCCTTCTGCGCGGCTTCGGTGGCCAGGTCGACCAGGGTCTCGTCGACCGCGATGTGCCGGGTGCGGATGCCCACCCGGGAGCGGATCCACTCGTCGTCGGTGTCGACCAGCTTCGCCAGGTCGTCGTTGGTGAGGACCTTGGGCGGCTGGTAGTGGCCGAGCGACACGATACGGGAGGCGGTCATACCGCAACTCAACCCGGTTACCGGCGGGTCGGGCGGTGACGCCCTCAGACAGGATCCGGTGGCGGAAGCTGTAGGGGCCGGACAACACCCCTTGCCGCGCCCGGGCCGACGACCCAGGTCAGACCGCCAGCGAAGCGGCGTCCCCCATGGCGATCATCGGATGGGCGGCCGGATCGAGCGTCTTGATCAGCTCGACCATGTGGTCCTCGGTGAGCGAGATGCAGGCGTGGGTCGGGCCGCCGTGGTCCAGGTGGATCCAGATCCCGCCGCCCTTGGTCTTGCCCTCGGGCTTGGCGGTGTCCAGCGGCGAGCGGCCGGTGACCCGGTTGTAGTCGATCGCCACCACGTAGTCGAAGGACCCCGCGAGCGGCTCCCCGTTGAAGCCGCGCCCGCCCATCACGAAGGCGGAGTCCTCGGTGTACGGGAGCCGGCTGCCCGGGTCGGCCTTGCGTCCGCCGGCGTCGCTGAGCGAGAAGAGCCCGACCGGGCTGCGCAGGTCGCCCTCGGTGTGCTTGGCGGTCCAGCCCTTGAGCGCGTTGTGGGAGGGCCAGCTCTGCCCCGGCTGCCAGCGGCCGTCCGGGGTGCGGGTCCAGATCGTCACGGTGGAGTCCGAGGAGTCCTTGCCCTGGCCCGAGACCAGCACCAGCTGGGTGGTCTGGGCCGGCACCTTGGCCATCCAGGTCGGGCCGAGCCCGGCGATCGCGGCCAGGCCGCCGTCGTTGCGGGTGGAGCGGTCCGCGGCGGGCGCCTCGGTGCGGCCGGCGGCCGGCTGGGCGGCCGGGTCGCCCTGCGGCACGGTGGTGTCGGGCTCGGCCCGGTCGGGGGCGCCCGCGGCTATCGACTCGGGGAAGCCCCGCCCGGGGCCGACGGCGAACCAGCCCGCGGCGGCCGCCAGCAGCATCGCCGCCCCCACCGTCAGCTTGCCGCCGCGCCGCTTGGGTTTCGCCCGGCGGCGGCGGCCGCTGCGCGGGCCGAGCTGCTCGGCCCTGGGCTCCGTGGCGGGCTCGCCGCGCCGCGGCGCGGGCACTGCGGCCGAGCGGCGGGGCGAGGTGGCGCGGCGGGTACCGGACATGCTGACGATCCTTCCAAGCCGCGGGTCGATGCGAAACCCGTGGCGTGTGGTGAGCCTGTGAGCATACGCGCTCACTTTCATGAACGGTCCCGGTGTCCGCGGGCCGCCCCGGAACGCCGCAGGCCTCCCGACCGGCCGGGTCGGGAGGCCTGCGGGCCGGGATCAGAGGCGCATCGCCTGCGGGGTCTCGCGACGCTGCAGGTCCGGGCCGTCGTACTCGCGGATGATCTCGTAGCGGGTGTTCCGCTCCACCGGGCGGAACCCGGCGTCCCGGATCAGGTCGAGCAGATCGGCGCGGCCGAGCTTGTTCGGCGTGCCGAAGTTGTCCGCGTCGTGGGTGATCTTGTACTCGACCACCGAGCCGTCCATGTCGTCCGCACCATGGCTGAGCGCCAGCTGCGCGGTGGTGACGCCGTGCATCACCCAGAAGACCTTGACGTGCGGCACGTTGTCGAAGAGCAGCCGGGACACCGCGAAGGTCTTCAGCGCCTCGGCGCCGGTGGCCATCTCGGTGCGCGCCATCAGCTTGTTGCGGACCACGCCGTCCTTGGAGTCGTGGAAGTCGTGCTGGTAGCGCAGCGGGATGAAGACCTGGAAGCCGCCGGTCTCGTCCTGGAGCTCACGCAGCCGCAGCACGTGGTCGACCCGGTGGCGGGGCTCCTCGATGTGCCCGTACAGCATGGTGCACGGGGTCTTGAGGCCCTTCTCGTGCGCCAGGCGGTGGATCCGCGACCAGTCCTCCCAGTGGGTCTCGTGGTCGACGATGTGCTGGCGGACCTCCCAGTCGAAGATCTCCGCGCCGCCGCCGGTCAGCGACTCCAGGCCGGCGTCGATCAGTTCGTCCAGGATCTCGCTCGCGGACAGGCCGCTGATCCGCTCGAACCAGTGGATCTCGGTGGCGGTGAACGCCTTCAGCGAGACGTTCGGCAGCGCCGCCTTCAGCTCGCGCAGGGAGCGCGGGTAGTAGCGCCACGGCAGGGTCGGGTGCAGGCCGTTGACGATGTGCAGCTCGGTGAGGGAGTCGACCTCCATCGCCTTGGCGAGCTTCACCGCCTCCTCGATCCGCATCGTGTAGGCGTCCTTCTCGCCCGGCTTGCGCTGGAACGAGCAGTACGCGCAGGAGGCCGCGCAGACGTTGGTCATGTTGAGGTGGCGGTTGACGTTGAAGTGGACGACGTCGCCGTTCTTCCGCGTCCGCACGTGGTGCGCGAGGCCGCCCAGCCAGGCCAGGTCGTCGCTCTCGTAGAGCGCGATGCCGTCCTCGCGGGTCAGTCGCTCACCCGCGTAGACCTTCGCCTCCAGCTCGCGCTTGAGCCCTGCGTCCATGCGGTGCTCCGCCTCCTCCGACGTCCGATCAATGCCGCCACTGAGCCTACGCCCCGCAGTACGGCGCGGGCTCCAGGGGGCGCCGGGGCGCCCGGCGGGTCAGACGGCGAGGAGTTCGGCGAGCAGCGCCGGATCGAGGTTGCCGCCGCTCACCACGGCGGCGAAGACCCGGCCCTCCAGTTCGGCCGCGCGGTGGAAGTACGCCGCCGGGGCGACCGCGCCGGAGGGCTCGGCGACCAGCCGGCCGCGGCGGGCCAGCAGCGCCACGGTCGCGCGGATCTCGGCCTCGCTGACCGTCACGATGTCGTCCACGTAGGCCTGCAGGTGCTCGAACGGCAGCGCCCCGACCGACGGCGTCCGCAGGCCGTCCGCGATCGTCCGGTAGGTGTCGGCGACCGGCCAGGCGGTGTGGCGCCCCGTGCGCAGGCTCGCCTGCGCGTCGGCGGCCAGCTCCGGCTCCACCCCGATCACCCGCACGCCCGGGCAGGCCAGCTTGAGGGCCGCCGCCGTGCCGGAGATCAGACCGCCGCCGCTGACCGGGACGAGCACGGTGTCCAGCTCGTCCGGGGCGTCCTCGGCAATCTCCAGGCCGACCGTGCCCTGCCCGGCGATGATGTACGGGTCGTCGTACGGCGGCACCCACACGTACCCGTGCCGGGACACCAGCTCGACGGGCAGCACGTCCCGCTCGGCGGGGGTGACCAGCACCACCTCGGCGCCGAAGGCCCGGGTGTTCTCGACCTTGACGGCCGGTGAGGTGTCGGGCATCACGATCACGGCCTTGATGCCGAGGATCCCCGCCGCGTAGGCCACCGCCTGCGCGTGGTTGCCGCTGGACTGGGCGACCACGCCACGGGCCCGCTCCGCCTCGCTCAGCGCGGCGAGGCGGTTGTAGGCACCGCGGATCTTGAACGCCCCGGTGGGCTGGAGGCCCTCCGGCTTGAGCCAGAGCGCGCGGGTGCCGTCCGCCGCCCACGGGCACGGCAGCAGCGGGGTGCGCACGGCGACCCCGGCAATCCGCCGCTGCGCGGCGCGCAGCTCCTCCAGACCGACCAGCGACATCCGGCTCACTCCCCCACTTCGGTCAACGGCAACTCACTCACCCGGTTCTCCCACTTGGTGGAGAGCACCACCGTGGTCCTGGTCCGGGCCACACCCTTGGTCCCCGAGATCCGCTTGACCACCGACTCCAGGCCCTCGACGTCCGGCACCCGGACCTTCAGCATGTACGAGTCGTCGCCCGCGATGAACCAGCAGTCCTCGACCTCGGGGAGGTCCTTCAGCCGGTGCGCCACGTCCTCGTGGTCGGCGGCGTCGGTGAGCTGAAGGCCGATCAGGGCGGTCACGCCGTAGCCCAGCGAGGCCGGGTTGACGGTCGCCCGGTAGCCGGTGATCACACCGGCCTGCTCCAGCCGGTTGATCCGGTCGGTCACGCTGGGGCCCGACAGGCCGACCAACCGGCCCAGCTCGGCGTACGAGGCGCGGCCGTTCTCCCGGAGCGCCTGGATGAGCTGTCTGTCCACTGAGTCCATATGCCTGCCCGCGTCCTTCCGAACCTCTCCAGACCCACTGATCATTATCCGAAATCAAAGGCGCTACACGCGGATCGACCCGGATATCGCAAAGAACATACTCTCCCGTTCACCGCCCGCTCACCCGGCCCGGCCCGGGGCCTTCACCGCCCCGCCCAGTTCACCCTCCCAACGGCGGTACAGCGCGTGCCGCACCCCCACCGCGTCGAGCACCCGGCCGGCCACGAAATCCACCAGTTCACGGGCGGTGGAGCCGCCCGCGTAGAAGCCCGGCGAGGCCGGGAGCACCACCGCACCCTGGGCGTCCAGCTCCACCAGGTGCTTCAACGTCACCCCATCGAGGGGCGTCTCGCGAACGCACACCACCAGCGGCCGACGCTCCTTCAGCGTCACGCTGGCCGCGCGCTGCAGCAGGTCCTTGGACAGCCCGAGGGCGATCCCGGCCACCGCCCCGGTGGTGGCGGGCACGACCAGCATGCCCTTGGCCGGGTACGAGCCGCTGGACGGCCCGGCCGCGAAGTCGCCGGCCGCCCAGTGGCGGACGCCGGACAGGTCCTCGACGCCGGTCCAGGCGGCCAGGTCCTTGCGCCAGTGGGCGTCCCGGAAGGAGATGCCGGTCTCGTCCAGGATCGTCAGCCGCGCCGCGCGGCTGACCACCAGGTCCACCGCCTCGCCGGCCGCCAGCAGCCCGCGGATCACCGACGCCGCGTACGGCGTCCCCGACGCGCCCGATACCCCGACCACCCACGGCTGCCGCACCTGCTGATCACTCATACCGGCACCCTAGGCCTTGTGCCGGAGTGCGCCTGGACGGGCGTGCGACTGGGAGAGGATGGGCGGTATGGCGCCGACGCTGATCGATCTCACGCACCCGGTGGTCACGGGGATGCCGGTCTACCCGGGCGACCCGGAGGTGGTGCTGCGGCCCGCCCTGACCGCGGCGGCCGACGGGGTGAACGTGCTGGGCCTGCACCTGGGTTCGCAGTCGGGGACGCACGTGGACGCGCCGTACCACGTGGACGTGACCTGGCCGACCCTGGACGGGCTGCCGCTGGAGCTGTTCACCGGCCCGGCGGTGGTCGCCGACCTGCGCGGACTGGCGCCCCGGACGGAGGTGACCGCGGACCGGCTGGCGCCGGCCCTGGAGCGGGCCGCCCCGGGCACGGTGCTGCTGCTGGCGACCGGCTGGCCCCGGCACTGGGGCACCGACCGGTACCTGGCCCACCCCTACCTGGGCGTCCCGGCCGCCGAGGCGATCGTCGCGGCCGGCATCCGCACCGTCGGGGTGGACGCGCTCTCGGTGGACCGGACACCCGATCCGGGGCCGGCCGATCCCGCGGTGGCCGAGCTGCTGGCACAGCTGGCGGACGAGCACGATCCGGCCCCCGAGGAGCCGAGCCTGGCGGCCCACCGGGTGCTGCTCCGGCCGGCCGGCGGTGCGGTGATCGCCGAGAACCTGACCGATCTGTCCCCGCTGCTGGCGGCCCAGGCGGCCGGCCGGTCCCTGGAGGTCTCGCTCTTCCCGCTCCGGCTGGCGGCGGCGGACGGCGCACCGGTGCGGGCGGTCGCCCGGCTGGGCTGAGCCCACCCCGCACCCGCCCATAGGTCTAGACCAACTGGGGGGCCGCCGCTAGGCTCGCACCATGGCAGAGATCATCGGAGTCGTGGAGCGGCTCTGGCGGTACCCGGTGAAGTCCACCGGCGGCGAGCCGCTCGACGTCGTCGAGGTCGACGAGCGCGGGCTGGCCGGGGACCGGCTCTACGCCGTCCGCGACGGGGCCGGGAAGTTCGGCTCGGGCAAGAACACCCGGCGCTTTCGCCGGATGGACGGCCTGCTGCGGCTCAGCTCCCGGCTCGGCAGCCGGATCGACGGCCCCGAGCTGTTCGACCCGCTCGGCGGCCCGGTCGGCGACCCGAACGCCTTCCTGCGCGCCTACCTGGAGCGCGACGACGTCGAGCTGGCCCGCGAGGACGCCGTCTCGCACTTCGACCAGCTGCCGGTCAGCGTGCTCACCACCGCCACCCTGGACTGGGTCCGGGCGGCCGTCCCGTCGGCCGTGGTGGACGAGCGGCGGTTTCGCCCCAACATCCTGCTGCGCACCCCGCCCGGCACCCCGGCCTTCGTCGAGGACGACTGGTTCGGCCGGGAGGGCTGGTTCGGCCGGGACGGCGGCGGGCCGACGGGCGGGGAACCGGAGGGCGCCCGGCTGACCTTCGTGCGCTCCAGCGAGCGCTGCGCGATGACCGGCACCGCTCAGCCCGGGCTGCCGCACGCTCCCGAGATCCTGAAGGCGATCGCCCAGGCCCACGACACCCGGCTGGACGCCCTGGCCACCGTCGAGCACCCGGGCCGGATCCGGCTCGGCGACCTCCTCGCGCTGGGCTCCGCACCGGGCCGAGGCGGCCGTCGGACGCCCGCTCAGGCGGCCTGCAGGACCAGGCAGAACGGGTGCCCGGCCGGGTCGGTGTAGACCCGCCAGGACGGCTCGCTGAGCTTGTGGACCCCGCCGAGCGCCAGCACCCTCGCCTCGCCCCCGTCCAGGTCCTCCACCTCGATGTCCAGGTGCAGCTGCTGCGGGTGGGCCGGGTCCGGCCACATCGGCGGCCGGAAGTCCTCGACCCGCTGGAAGGCCAGCACCATCCCGCCGGGCACGTGCACCGTCGACCACTCCTCGTCCAGCTCCCAGCGCGGATCCGGCCGGTCGACCTCGCCGCCGAGCAGCTCGGCGTAGAAGTGCGCCAGCCCCGCCGGGTAGTGGCAGTCCAGCACCACGCACTGCAGCTTGCCGATCATCGGATCCACCTCTCTGCGCCCACCACCGGCCCTGCCCCCGCCCGCCCATGATCCCCCGCCGGCCCGCATTCCCCCCGGACCGCGCCCGGGGTGTCCGAGCACGGTCCACGGGCGGCGGGGTCAGATCCCGAGGCCCCGGATGATCAGGTCGAGGAGGGTGAAGGCGAAGAGCGAGATGCCGACGAAGCCGTTGGTGGTGAAGAAGGCCCGGTTGAGCCGGGAGAGGTCGGCGGGCTTGACGATGGTGTGCTCGTGGACGAAGGCGGCGGCCACCACGGCGAGGCCGACCCAGTAGGCCGGGCCCGCGTCGGTGAGCAGGCCGTACCAGACCAGCAGGCCGGTGGTGACGGCGTGACAGGCGCGGGCGCCGTACAGGGCGGCCGCGATGCCGTAGCGGGCGGGCACCGAGCGGACGCCCTCGGCGCGGTCGGCGGCGACGTCCTGGGTGGCGAAGATCAGGTCGAAGCCGCCGATCCAGATGCCGACCGCCAGGCCCAGCACCACGGCGTCCCAGGACCAGGAGCCGGTCACGGCCAGCCAGGCGCCGATCGGGCCGATCGCCTGGGCCAGCCCCAGGATGGCGTGCGGGAAGTCGGTGAACCGCTTGCCGTACGGGTAGACCACCATCGGCACCACGGCGATCGGGGCCAGCGCCAGGCAGAGCGGGTTGAGCAGGGCGGCCGCGCCGAGGAAGACCACCAGCGCGATCGCCGAGCCCAGGTAGGCCGTGCGCAGCGAGACCGCGCCGGTGACCAGCTCGCGGCCGGCGGTGCGCGGGTTACGGGAGTCGATCTCCCGGTCGATGATCCGGTTGGCGGCCATCGCGAAGGTCCGCAGCCCGACCATGCAGACGGTGACCAGCAGCAGCACGCCCCAGCGCACCTCGCCGTACTTGACGAACATCGCCGTCAGCGCGGCGATGTAGGCGAACGGGAGGGCGAAGACCGAGTGCTCGATCATCACCAGTCGCAGGAACGCCTTCGCCTTGTTCGGCGGGGCTTCGAAGGCGGCGGTGGTCACAGTCCGTACTCCTTCCAACGGCGCGTCACGCGTTCGGCGGTGGCCGGGTCGGAGCTGACCATCTCGGGCCAGCCGCCGTCCCGGGTGTAGCCCTCCGTGGGCAGCTTGCGGGTGGCGTCGATGCCCGCCTTGCCGCCCCAGAACTGCTGGTACGAGGCGTGGTCCAGGTGGTCGACCGGGCCCTCGACGACCGAGAGGTCGCGGCTGTAGTCGACGTTGCCGAGCGCCCGCCAGGCCACCTCGTGGTAGTCGTGCACGTCGCAGTCGGAGTCCACCACGATGATCAGCTTGGTCAGCGACATCATGTGCGCGCCCCAGATCGCGTGCATCACCTTCTGGGCGTGCTTGGGGTACTTCTTGTCGATCGAGACGATCACGCAGTTGTGGAAGCCGCCGGCCTCGGGCAGGTCGTAGTCGACGATGTCCGGGATGATCACCTTCAGCAGCGGCAGGAAGAACCGCTCGGTGAACTTGCCCAGCGGCCCGTCCTCGGTCGGCGGACGGCCGACCACGATGGACTGGAGCAGCGGGCGCCGCCGCATGGTCACGCAGTCGATGGTGAGCGCGGGGAACGGCTCCTGCGGCGTGTAGAAGCCGGTGTGGTCGCCGAACGGGCCCTCCGGCAGCATCTTCCCGGGCTCCAGCCAGCCCTCCAGCACCACCTCGGCGTCGGCGGGCACCTGGAGCGGGACGGTCCTGCAGTCGACCATCCTGGTCCGCTCCCCGGCCACGAAGCCGGCGAACAGGTACTCGTCGATGTCGCCCGGCAGTGGCGCGGTGGCCGCGTAGGTGACGGCGGGCGGGCAGCCGAAGGCGATCGCGACCGGCAGCTTCTCGCCGCGCGCGGCGGCGACCGCGGCGTGGTTGCGGCTGTCCTTGTGGATCTGCCAGTGCATGCCGATGGTGCGCCGGTCGTGCCGCTGGAGCCGGTAGAGGCCGAGGTTGCGCACCCCGGTGTCCGGGTCCTTGGTGTGGGTCAGGCCCAGGTTGAAGAAGGACCCGCCGTCCTGCGGCCAGGTGAACAGGGCGGGCAGCTCGTCCAGGTTGACGTCCTCCCCGGTGAGCACGACCTCCTGGACGGGGGCCTCGCCGGATTTCACCTTCTTCGGCGGGACGTGCGTCATCGAGGCCAGCTTGCCGAAGGCCTCGCGGATGCCGGTGAAGCCGTTCGGCAGCTCCGGCTTGAGCAGGCCGCCGATCTTCTCGGAGATCTCGTCCGGGGACTTCAGGCCGAGCGCCTTGGCGAGGCGCCGCTCGGTGCCGAACACGTTCATCGCCAGCGGCATCGAGGCGCCCTTGACGTTCTCGAACAGCAGCGCCGGGCCCTTGGCCTTCTGCACCCGGTCGACGATCTCCCCGACCTCCAGGTACGGGTCCACCTCTGCCTTGATCCGCTTGAGGTCACCCTCTCGCTCCAAGGCCCTCAGAAACGAACGGAGATCGTCGTATGCCATGCCTGCCAGTATCCGGTACGGACTAGCCTGGCCCCGCCAAGGGTCCCGTCCCGTCGTCCGGGCCCGCCTGCCGAATTCTCCGGGGGAGTTCACCGCCGTGCTGAGGAACCTGCCTTTCCTGCTCGCCCTCGCCTTCTGGGTGTGGGCCTTCATCGACTGCCTGACCACGCCGGAGGAGGAGGTGCGGTACCTGCCGAAGGTGGTCTGGGTGATCGTCGTGCTGCTCTTCCCGCTGGTCGGCTCGATCGCCTGGCTGGCGGTCGGCAAGGAGCGCCGCTCGGCCCGGGGGCGCTCGGCGGCGTGGCCGTCCGGGGCCGGCGCCGGCCACCCCGCGGGTGAGCGGCCGCGCGGCCGGCAGCTCGCGCCGGACGACGATCCGGAGTTCCTCGCCTCGCTGAAGAAGGACAACCACCGGCACGAGGAAATGCTCAAGCAGTGGGAGGCCGATCTGCGTCGCCGCGAGGAGGATCTGCGCGGCTCGGAGGACCCCGATCAGGGGCCTCGGGCCTGACCAGAACGATTTTGGCGCTTCCCTACGAGTCACCGCCCGTTTGCCGTACCGTTCGCCGCCCGTCCCGCCGCCCCGGCGCACCCGGCCCAGGCCGGGCTCCGGGGCGTGATCATCTCGCGCACGCACACCGCTGACCTGCCGGTTCCCCCTCCGGTCCGACCACCGGGACACCGTTCGGACAGTCGTACGAGGCCCGGCCGCCGGGCCGGGTTGCGCGGTGCCGTTCTGTTCAGCCTGCACATCTATTGGCTCCCGACCTTGTACGGAATCGACGCCGAAACGCGGCGGCCCGGCCTCGTAGTGTCGTAAGTGAAGAAGTGTTCGCAGCAGCAGCCGCCCACAGCAGGTCCGGCTGTCGGACAGTTCCCGCGACTTGGAGTGGTTTCGAGATGACGGTTCTGCACGAGGCGCCGATCGGCGACGAGGTCCCCGAGACCCCCGCTGATGCGCGGGGGCGGGTGGCCGAGCTGCACGAGCTTCGGGAGCAGGTCCGCCGGGGTCCGAGCGAGAAGGCGACCGAGGCGCAGCAT